>JAEWMZ010000272.1 GCA_023392995.1 Bacillota bacterium | reverse complement strand
GCGGCATTTTTTGGATAGCAGAAGATCGTTTCAACTGATATGCCGGTATAAAAAGTAGGTCGTTATTGGGGGAAAAAGGAATATATGAAAATAAGTAATAGAGCTCGGCTGGGAAAGTCTTATGGTTTCCTGATGAAATCCTATCTCATCATCATTGCGGTTGCGATATTCATTTCAATCTTCGGGTATGTTTATTCCTATTGGACGATAAGTCAGGACATTAATATGAACTATTCGGCGCTGCTAAAGGAGAAAAAGTTAATTTATGATAAGGTATGGAGCCGTGCGGATGCAAATATCAGTGCCATAGCCTCCAACAGTATCGTGAAGCAATTGGCAGGGTTAGATCACTGGGAGGTGTTGGATCTCTACGAGGTTGTAGATCTGGTTTCGGAACTGAAGGATTTTATTAAAAATAGCAGTGAAATAGAGAGTATAGGTGTCTATTTTTATAAGAATAAGAGCTTTGTTACAAATGATGATCGATATGCTGAAAAAATAAATCATTTGTATTTGCAAAAGTATGGCATCTCACTGGAGGATTTCACGTCCGGTTGTACCGGAGTAGCAGGATATTATGTTATTCCCAGGAAGGAAGAGCGTTATCTGGTGATTTACCATAATATATTTGACAAAAGATATAGGGAGGTTATTAGTACTGCCTATGCCATCCTTCCCTGGAGTTACCTCAATCGATCGGACAGTTCCATATTTATCTCTGAGGATAGCGGGAGCTATCTGACGAATTCAGAAGGGGTATTAATAGGTAATACGAATAAAACGGTAACGATTCCAAAGAAAGAGGAGCTGTATTTGGAGGAGGATCATGAGCTTTATATAAAAAAAGTTCAGGATCGGGATTATATATTAGCAGCGGCAGCTTCTGACATATTTGACATACAGTATGTCATTTACGCACCAAAATCAGTCTTCTTCAAGAATATTAATTTCTTAAAGTATATTATTGCTGTTGAAATTATAGCCTTTCTTGGCATCGGACGATATCTGGCAGTATATTTCTCTAAGAAAAACAGCCTGCCGGTGGAACGGTTGCTAACACTTCTTAAGGTCCAAAAAGGGGAGAAGGAAGCCTCCTCCTTTGCACAGATTTACCAGGGCTTGGAAAGCTCATTGCAATCCTTGGTAAATGGACATGATAATTTGTACAATCGCTTAAATAACATTGACTTGGTAGTAGAAAAATATGTGTTTACAAATTTAATGAGAAATTGGAATCCGGACGATGGCTGGATGGAAGAGTATCTTCTGCGAATGCAAGAAAAATACCCGCTTACGGAGTACCGGGTTATATTATTTTCCTTTCATAAAATGAATCATTCTCTGTTTGTTAAGGAACAGGAAGCGGAGAATCAGGCCATTGATTTTCCGTTAATGATATTTTCCATCGAGAATGTAATCAAGGAGCTTGTGCTAAAAAATGATTATAATTCGGAGGCTTCCCAGAACAAGGGGGTAGTCCTTGAGATGGGCGATATGACGGCCTGTATCATTGACAGCACCATTGATATTGATGAAAAGGTGATAAGAGAAGCCGTACAGCAATGTATTGAATTTTTCAGAAACGCCTTCAGGATGGATAGTTATGCCTCGATCAGCGGTATTCATAAGGGCTACAGAGAATTGGATGCGGCATATGAAGAGGCGTTAATGACCATAACTCACAAGTCCTTCTGGGGTAACAGTATAGAGGACGTTGTTTTGTTTGATCAAGAGAAGGCGGACTACAATGACGTAAGTAAAGACAGCAAATTATTGTTGCAGGCTCAGAAAATGTCCAACAGTCTTATGACGAAGGATTATGAGAAGACAGCAGCGATCCTTGATGAGACTATAGAAAAATGCTTTTCCAGAGACATACATAAACTATCTTATAATCAATATCAGGCAGCAGCGTTAATTTTTATTATTTTGGGTAACTTGAGTGAAACAGGAATACTAAATAACTCAATGATATTAAATGAAGATTGGACTTCCTCAGACCGTATTCTATCGATGCGTTCACTGAAGGAAATTAAGGAAAACTTGCATTTGATGCTGTATGAAATTGCACAAAAATATGAGGAAACCGCTGCAGTAGCAGAAGAACCGAAGTGGCTGAAAAAAGTGGAAGACTTTGTATTAGAGAATTATGCTGATCCGGAGATTAACATATCAGCAATCTCGAATCAATTTAACATCAGTATCAATCATGTGAGCCGTACTTATAAAAAGTACCGGGGGATCAATCTATTGGATTACATCCATCAACTAAGAATAAAGAAATGCAAGGAGCTGCTGGATCTGGGAATGAGTGTGACGGATTGTGCGAAGGAGGTGGGTTATATTGACTCAAAATCCTTAATCCGAGCCTATAAAAGGTATGAAGGTATAACGCCAGGACAATATAAGGGCAGTATATAAATGCAGTATATAAATGTAAACAGGAGGAAACATGGGGAAATATTCACTTGATATGGAAAAATATCAGCGGCTGGCTCGAAGAGCGGTGGCTGAGAGCTGTGTACTTTTAAAAAATGAAGGTCATTGTCTTCCCCTTAGGAAGCAGGACAGGGTGGCGATCTTCGGAAGAAATGCTTTCAACTATTATAAGAGCGGGCTGGGATCCGGAGGTTTGGTAAATGCTCGGTATACCATCGGTATTGTGGATGCCTTGAAGGCCTGTGGAGATATCTCTTGTAATCAGGAGTTACTTGAATTGTATCAGAACTGGATAGAGAAGAATCCAATGGAAGAAGGGGTAGGCTGGGGAAATGCAATTCTGACACAGAAGGAAATGCCCTTAGAGGATTCAGTGGTAGAAGAGGCGGCAAAAACCTCAGATATTGCGCTTATTATCCTGGGGCGTACCGCCGGTGAGGATCAGGATCTGAAAAATGAACCAGGCTCCTATCTCCTTACAGAGCTTGAGAAGGAAATGATAAAAAAGGTAACTAAGGCCTTTGGCAGAGCTGCCGTTGTAT
>JAEWMZ010000095.1 GCA_023392995.1 Bacillota bacterium | reverse complement strand
CTCTGCAGCAACTGCAGCATTCTTGGAACTAGCTGCAACAGCAAGTGTATCGGATGGTCCACCAATGAGCTCGCCTAACTTAGACTTGGTAGAATCAATAACTGGGAACTCAGCAACCTGAATCTTAGCGGACATACCAGCCTTATCAAAATCAGCAGCATTCCAGGTACCATTCATATAGAAAGCGTACTTTCCTGCTATAAAGTTTGCTTTTACCTCGTCATTGGAAAGTGCAATTCCTTCTGGATCGAAGTATTTTTTATCAATCATTTCCTGGAAGATACCAACTGCCTTGGTAACATCTTCATTTCCCCAGGAAGCTTTGCCAGCAAAAATGTCACTCAGTGCGGCAGCACCAGCTGTCTTCTCAATAATAGACTCAAGATACTCGGTAACAGCCCAAGTCTCTTTACCGGAGCAGCCAAAAGGAATGATTCCCTTTGCAACAAGAGCGTCACAGCAAGCAATCAGTTCATCGTAGGTAGCAGGAACCTTATCATAGCCTACTTGCTTGAGAATCTCCATGTTAGAGAACATACCAACGATGTTCAGAGTTGTCGGTGCGCCATAATACTTGCCGTCAAACTTAACGTTACCCATCATAACCTCAGGCAATTCAGAAGCATACTTAGCATAGACATCATCTACAGCATATACACGACCTGCATCAACAAAATCACCAAGGAAGGCACATCCCCATGTGAAGAAGATATCAGGCATTTCGTTTGCAGCAACAGCAGCCTTAATCTTAGTCTTGTATTCCTGGTTTTGGGTTGCTTCCCAAGTAAGGTTAATTTCTGGATGAGCTGCTTGGAAATCAGCGATGGAAGCTTCATAAGCATGACGATTGGAATCGCTCTCTGTAGCGATACACCACATAGTGAGATCAATAGGTTCTTTTTCTGTTGCTACGGTTGCAGCAGGTGCTTCCGTTGCAGCAGGTGCTTCGGTTACATTCGATGTGTCGCTTGTGGCAGGTTTGTCGCTATCACCAGATTTTCCGCATGCAACAAGAGACAGACACAACCCCATAGTTAGCAGTAACGCAATAACTTTTTTCATAATACTCCTCCTAAAATGAATTTTTTTATTTTATGTTAATGTGATATGACCCTGTCATCCCTCAAGCATCCGGCTTTATCCCGTATGTCAATAGGTCCAAATCACATTTTACATCATTGCTATTTGGCGCTTGTTTTAACCATGCGCCACGGATATTCAATAAACAAATTATTCTTTTCTAACCGAAAATAACATACGGTATCTTCAAAATGATCATTATAAACAAGCTTAAAGGTTCCATTCTTATCATCTACTGTATAATATCCTGGAAAATACCCATCCTCCATGAAAGTTCCCTTCTCTGTAAAAGAGTAAGACCAGTTTTTCTCTGGGCATGACCATTCTCCTATTAAACTATCCGGTTCACCTTCCCCTTGAAAGGTATATGTATTATTGCTATATAGGTACATCCCCTCGTCATCAAGTTTATATCGAAGCTGTATTGTCGCACCGTCAGTATCCTTTAACTTAACAAACTGGCTGTCACATTCAAAGGAATAGTTCTTGCCTTCATATTGTGCACTTCCATCTTCACGAAATTCTGCTATTGACGTCTCTTTGTCGTGTATATATGCCCAACTGCCGCATATTGCCAGTGCTTCATTTGATACCGCGGTGTCTTTCTCACTTTTACCGCATGCTGTCATCAATAGCAATATGAGCATAAATACTAAAATTATTGACATTTTCTTAATTATTTTCATATAATTACCTCATTCCTCTCTTATTATATCCTATCCATCTAGAACATAAATATAATATTTTTACTTTTATAAGCATAATTTTTACTTAAATTGCCTAATCGTATGTTTCGCTTTATGTCTAGGGTAATCTATAATCGAACCTGATTATTACACATTTCCTATCATTCTTGTAAAGTCTCAATTCCACCACTAAGGTAACTACCATTTAGTAACCATGATTTTTTAGTTTTTGCCAACAATAAGAGATCTACCAGCAATTATAATCGATTATTAACTTGATATAAAAACAATATAAAATAAAACCTAATTTCAAATACATAAAAAGCCCCATATCAGCTATTGCGACATAGTTGATATGGGATCCTTTGTTTATCCCTTATTCAATTCACACTTTAAGATGTTAATATCAAAATTGATTTTACTTGCTTGGCAAAACTGCTATACTGCAACGTTCACTGGGACAAAATAGGTTTTGAATTTCTCATTTATCTTAAAATAAGCAAATTACTCCTTTACGCCGCCAATCGTCAAACCAGTGACAAAGTACCGTTGTAAAAAAGGATACACGCATAAAATCGGTACAGCAGACACAACAGTAATAGCGGCACGTAAAGCCAACGGCGTAGTTACTGAACCACCTTGTCCGGCGATTGCCGATGCACCAGCCATACCACCTTGATTCGTTCCTGCACTCATTGCACTGGCCAGTAATCTCTGCAACTCATATTGAAGCGTGGACAACTTTTGATCACCAGAATTATACAAAAGCGTATCAAGCCAACTATTCCAGCTGCCTACCGCTACGAAAAGTGCAATAACCGCAAGCGTTGGCTTGCAGAGTGGCATAATGATACGCCACCATATACGAAAGTGTCCCGCACCATCTATTTTTGCAGACTCCGAAAGTGAATCGGGGATTGACTTCATATAGGTTCGTATAACAATGAGGTTGAACGCACTGATCATATTCGGTACCCAATAAGCTTGAAATGTATTTATCATGTTCAAATCCTTTATCAATAAATAATTCGGGATAAGACCAGCGTTAAAGTACATTGTTAATACGAAAATAATCGTTATTGGTTTTCTGAAAGAAAATTCATTTCGACTGATTGCATATGCCAACATAGACGTAAAGAAAATATTCGTGATTACAATAACAATTGTCTTTGTCACGCTAATGAAAGTTGCATCATAAATCGTATACATATGAAAGACAATATCATAATTCTTTAGTGTGAACACTCTCGGCCAAATACTAATTCCACCTTTTACCGCATCCAGTCCGTCATTAAAGGAGATCGCCAGTGTGTTCAGCAGCGGATAAATCATAATTGCAGATAATAGTATTAGGATACCTGAATTACATACTGTGAATATAACGTTTCCTAATTTCCACCTCTTAAATTTCACTCACTCGCCTCCTTATACCAGTGTTTCCTCACCAAGCCGCCCTGCAATAAAGTTGACCAGCCCAACGATAACAATGCCTACAATTGTTTTAAACATACCTGCCACAACAGCCAAGCTGTAATTGCCCATCTGATAGCCATAGCGCATAACAAATACATCAATTGTTTCTGATTTTTCAACTACCAAGCCGTTGCCCAAGAAATATGGGATCTCAAAGCCGGCTTCCAAAATATAACCTGTAGACATAATTAACAGTATGACGATGGTTGGTCGAATGCACGGAAGGGTAATATTCCATATCTTTCTGAAACGACCTGCGCCATCCATTTCCGCAGCTTCGTAAAGCGTCGGATCTATGGCTGTCATCGCCGCTAAATACAAAATCGTATTCCAACCCAATTCCTTCCATATATTACTGCCAGCTGCAATACCCCAAAAATATCCGGGTTCGGATAGAAACTGTATTGGTTCTTTAATAATATGTAATGACATGAGCACCCAGTTGATAAATCCACCGGAGTTTGGATCAGAGAGTGCAATTGAAACAATACCTGCCACAATAATCCAACTAAGAAAGTGCGGCATATACATAATATTTTGAACAACTCGTTTAAATGCCACGTTCTTTAGCTCGTTCAGCATCAACGACAAGATAATCGCTAATATCGTACCAAGGAGTAACGTCAGTATGCTCTGCCCTAATGTGTTTATGATGTCCTGTCTAAATCGCTCACCCATAACACCTGTAAACAACTTTTCAAAATTATCAAATCCGACCCATTTCTGTTCCCATATACTGCGACCCGGCTTGAATTTCTGGAATGCCATTGACCAACCGTATATAGGGACATACTTGAACAAAATTTGGTATAAAAGTAATGGAACACTCATGATTAGCAAGGCTTTTTGTGAACTTATGGTAGCCCACAGACCTTTTTTTCTTTTTTTGCTCAACCTGGCACCTCCCACAAAATGGGGGGGAGCCATTGACTCCCCCATAGTCTTGTATTTTATTACTGCCAATTTTTAATTCGTTCCTGAATGCCCTGGTTTATGGCATCTTCATATACCTTTACATCCAATTTCTTTATCGCATTAACATAATCATTCCAGTTGCTTTCGAATTCATCTACAGAACCTGTAATTGCTTTTGGCAAATACTGTACTCCCGCATCCGTAAGCTGTTGGCCAACCTCATTCGCTTCATCGCTGAGTGTAATATTCCAACAAGGATAATATATTGGGTTATCAGGCGGGCTGTTTACGAACTCACGCCAGGTCTGCTTGCCATAGGCTTTCATGAAGGCCTTATCATAATCGGTTAATGTCTCGTAGAACTCAGTTGGTTGGTCATCCGGGCTGTAGGCATTACCGTCTGTAAACTGTCCATTGTGCTTCGGCAGCAAATCTAGTAATGCAGTCAAACGGTTGCTGGAACGCCATGTCAAATCTTTGTAGTTAATTCGTTGTTGTGGCGTACGATAAAACATGCCGTCACTGCCAACTTCATAGTCTTCTCCTTCAATACCCCATGACAAAACCTTCTGCCAAGGCTCGCTCAACATCAAATCCACGAATTTGAGTGCAGCCTCAGGCTGTTCGCTGGATACTGACACACCGAAGCCCTGGTTCGTATTCATAACATCGCGATCTGCATAATAAGGTTTCGCACCGGGGTATACCGGCATAACCGGGACATATGTCCGTTCGTCCATAGCTGCACCTTGTAAAGCTTGTGTAGCAGTCTGGAAGTTCCAATACTGGTCATGCATACCAAGTACCACACCAGTTGCGATCTTAGCCGTGTATTGGTCGAAATTCTCTGTAAAGGACTCAGGGTCTACGACACCCTTTGCATGCTCAGCATTCAAAATCTTGAAGTAGTCGTGTGCAATCGTCTTGTCTGCATATATCGTTGCATTATTATTACTGTCAACAATAACGCCACCATTGTTCGGATTACCTGCAAGGAAGTTCGGAGCGTTCGTCATACCCCACTCACGTCCGGTGGAAGCAAGTACTTCAAAGCCTACCGTCTTCTGACCATTAATCTCCGGATATTTCGCCATGTAATCCTCAATTAGTTTAAAATATGCTTCCAGTGTAATGTTGGTAAGATCCGGGTAACCGGCATCCTCAAGAACAGCTTTCTGAATCCAGAATGCTGTACCCCAGTGTGTACCACCGGTGATTTTGCCATAAAAACGGTTATAGTTAGGTATTATGTAAAGTCCTGGATCCACCTCTGTGCCGCCATAACTCATTTTCTTCATATATGGATCCACGTGGGTCTTAAGATTCGGATAATCACCTGACGCAATGAGATCATCCAGTTTAATTAATGCTCCACCTTCCAGAAGACGCAGCTTTAAGTCTGTTGTTCCAACCAGGTCAGGATATTCTCCACCTGCCAGCATAACGCCGATTTTCTGGTCAGCATTGTCCGGAGATACTATTTCATATTTAAGTGTTACACCTAACTTTTCTTTGAGCAGTTTTGTGATCTTGTTATCAGGTGCAGGCGCCTGCTCGGCTGTCATCAACCATACAGAAAGTGTTGTGTCCTTGTCGGGTGTAAGTACACCAGATGGATCGCCAAGCGGGTCTGTGGTAGCCGGTTCACTAGGTGCGCTTGTTGCGTTTGTTTCCGAAATCGTTTCCTTGGTTGGTTCAGTTTTGGTACTAGATTCATTTTTACATGCTACCGTAGTAAACATTACTAAAAGAACCATAGCAATTGCGAAAATTCTCTTAATTTTCATAATCTTCCCTCCACATATCATTCATAATTTGAAACTCATAATCCGAAACATATATAACTTATGTATATAGATTACATTTTTATTCTAACTATTCTATACAATATTGTCAAACATCAGAAACCTGTACCTAAGTACACATTGGTGATTATGACTATAGTTTTGGCCATCGCTTAATAAACTACAAAATTCTCCATTTCAAAGAAACCTCTTACTTTGAAGGTATTTTCTAGTTTTGCAATATGTAACATATGAATGGACTCCTTGGTGCAGTTCCACACCTAGAAGCAATTATTCTTTATCTTTCTTAGACACTAGATTATTACATTGATTACTTCTTCTCAATGCGCAGCAAGATCTTTGACAGTTTCGCCTTCCACTATCTTTGGCGTAGTCCAATTCATAAATCTTGGATTTTTGTCCTCCAAAATATCTATCATAACATCAGCGGTAAGAGTTCCGAGGTTTTCCGGATCGATTGACACCGTTGTTACCTTTTTTTCAAGCCATTCCCGTAAATAAATACCGTCGATACCCATAATTGAAATGTCTTCGGGTACACACAGACCATTCTTTTCCACCCCTCTGATAAAACCATATGCTATGTCATCGTTAAAGCATAACAATGCAGTTGCCGGGTTTTTACTTTCCAAGTATTTTTCAGCCGCTCTTTTACCGGTATTGAAGGACGAATAGTTTACATAGTTATCATCCGAAGATTGTAATATGAGCGGTGGGTCAAGGTGACTCGTCTGCGTATCGGTTGGATCACCAATTTCCGCACGTATCACGAGATCTTCTAAGTTCATGTTTATACCGAACTCTCGTTTACTTTGTTCCATACGCGTTTTCCATAGCCGATACCTTATTTCGCTTATCTTTCCTCTTTCCGGTAAAACTAGACCAATTTTACGATGCCCTTTTTTCATAAGATAATCTATTCCCATATTGACTACCCTATGATTATCAATAACAACTTTATGGACAGGATGCGCAAAGGAAAAATTCGCATCATTTGAGGTAACGACGACTGGTAAAAGATAATTAACGCCAACTGTGTTGATATAATTTTCAGCTAAAACTTCCAAAGAAAACATAACGCCATCCACCAAATGTCTCTTGATTTTATCGAATTCACAATTAATGTCAAGAAATATGGAATACCCCCGTTTATAAGCAGCTCTTGTTGCCCCATTGAAAAACTGTAGGTTGTAACATGCAGTTATATCGTTTTGATAAAGAATGAGTTGCTTTGTCTTTTGCGTTTGCAATGACAAAGCGATCGGGTTAGGGTTATACCCCAAATTACTTGCCACCTCCAAGATACGCTCCTTAACCTCTTTTTTGATGTAACCCGAATTATTTACCGCACGACTTACCGAAGCAACCGAAACACCCGCTGCTCTCGCCACATCTGCCCTTGTAACTGCCCTATTCATTATAACAACCTCCCCTTCGTGTTTTAGCGCCCAATGCAGTATTATCTTTCTGTAGAATCATCGACCTTGATACACTTCATTTTTATTAGGAATTTTCAAATATATGTCCATAATTAAACAACCGTAGATACAATGCCTATGATATTTTAAAAATGACTCTATCTATTGGGGGTAATTACTCCAAGAATGACATAAGCATTGATGGTCACTTTAGCCATATTCCTCTGCAAACAAATGTATATCTCTGGTAATTATTATCACATATTGGTACTACATAATCAAGAATAAATAATATGTACCCGCGTACACATTGTGATTCATACTCAATAGCAAATCGAATACCAGGTAATATTCTCAACCCTAATCGTCAATTCAGTACTTAAATTTAGCAATCGCCTAAACCAATGATTCCTCAGTAGCTGATAAAGGGATGTAAAGATAAAAGTTCATATTACAATAAACAATTAAGCAAGCCCCATATCAACTATTCTTAAACAGTTAATATGGGGCTCTATTTCGATCTCATATTCAAATTTTAACCGTCAGGTACTAAACGTGAGCTACATCATATATTTACATCATAGATTTACATCATAGATTTACATCATATTTTTAACTATTTAATGATTCTATAATTCGCCTCACGCTATATTCAGCCATAAATTTCTGGATGCAATCCATATTTGCAATATTTTTGTAACCAGCAGGATTACCTGCATATCCTAATGGCAACAGAGTACGCATTGTTTCTCCACCTATTAACCACTG
>JAEWMZ010000046.1 GCA_023392995.1 Bacillota bacterium | reverse complement strand
AATAAATTAGAAAAGTTCTAAGTCAGGGGCTCAAAATCAGGAGCTTGATAAGAACTTCAAGCCCCTGATTTAGTACTTTTCTTTTGAACCAAGTCACGCATGCGGACCACCTATGTAGATTTGATTGTTTTCAATAATGTAAAAAGCACAAGAAACTCTATACTTTACAATGCTGTTAGACATGAAAAAGTGTAAATTGCCGCTCCACATATCGAAATGCTTGTACAACAATAAGACCATCCTCTGAGACAGCCTAAAAATTAATTATTCTCAAGTCAAGGAACAGCAGATTACTGGAGCGTTGAATGGTTTTCCGCGGGGATGCTGGATAACGTGCCCATTACATTTACCGCATACACAGATATCTCTGTTATAGATTAGGAGTAATAACTCAGCCATTGACTTCCCTTTAACAGGGTTTGGAATAAATGTTGTTCCACGTAGCTTATGAATTAGCTTCAACTTTTTTGTTTTACAGCAATTACTTAGGTATCCACTAAATCTTATTCGAGAAAAACCTTTCGGAAGGATATGCTGCAGAAATAAATCGAGGAACTTTGATCCCTCTAACGTCATAACCTTTGTCGCACTTTTATCAGCATAATCTTTATACCTAAAAGAGACCTCTTTATCTGATATGCTACAAATCCTACTATTGCTGATCGCGGTACGATAGGCATAACGAGCAAGATATTTGATGGCATTACCATTTCCATTGAAGGTCTCTCGGATAAAGGGAATCCAATCTTTTGCATAAAGAACATCTACGAATTCCTTCCAGGTGAAATGGTTACGTAGTTTCTGGCATTCGCCCATAAAAGAAAGCAGATTTTTATCATAATAAGTTTTCAACTTAGCCATAAATTTACCCCGAAACATTTTTCCCATTGCTTTCACCGGAAGGAGAAATCCTTTATGGCAAGACTCAGTGAACTGTCCTGATTCTGTAAGTCCACCACCAGATAAAGCCAGGTGAATATGAGGATGGAAGTTAAGTTTCTGACCCCAAGTGTGCAATACCATGATGATACCAGGAGTTGCACCCATATGCTTTTTGTCACGACATAGTGCAAGGATTGTATCTGATATACAGGAAAACATGAGGTTATACAATAACTTCTGGTTTTCGTAAATGAGGTCATTTAACTCAAATGGAAGTGTGAAGATGCAGTGGTAATAAGCACAGCCTTCAATCAACTCAGAATTACGAGCCATGATCCATTTTTGTTCCTGCGGAGCCTGGCAGCTTGGGCAATTTCTGTTATTGCAGGAGCAGGCATGAATCGTAGCACGGCCACAGGATTCGCAATAGCTTAAGTTATAACCGAAGGAACCGGTCTTGCATGCTGATATACAAAAAGCAGCCTTCTGTTGCTCTTTAGAAACAGAATGGGAGTCGGAATAATCCCTAAAAAATGACTGAAAGATGTCCCGGATGGGATATGCTTTGGATTCAGGTTCCTCTATTAACTCAAACGTATGACAGGTTTTCACAGTCTTAGACATCATAAGGACTGGTCACGCTCCTTCCATTGCCAATACCAAGAGTCAGATAGACTGAGGTGCTGGAAATGGATTTATGACCCATAGCTTCCTTAATCGTCATAATGTCAGTGCCTGCCTCATACAAATGAAGTCCAAAACCATGGCGAAGGCTATGTAGCGTGTAGCCTGAATCCGAAAGTCCTAATACAGAGAGCCATTTTTTGAAGGTGTTATAAATAGACTGTTGATGGATATGGGAACCATGTTTTTGTCCGGGAAAGAGCCAGTCCTGTTTTTTTGCAGAGGGATGAAATGTGCGGATGTAGGTGACCAGCAGATCATAAGCTCTTTCGGAAAGAACAGCATAACGGTCAGAGCGGTTCTTGCTTCTGGATATGTAAATACAGTGCTTGGAATGATAGATATCACCACATTTGAGGCGCGTGAGTTCGCTAACCCTGATGCCAGAAGAGTATAACAAAGCCAGTTCTGCTTTATGTTTTGGATTGTAAACAGAATCAATCAGAGAATTCACCTCCGCCTTAGTTGGAACTTTAGGAAGAAGTTCATCATAGTGAAGATAAGGAATCTGATAGCGATCCCAGTCACGGTGGAGGATATACTGATAGAAATCACGTAACTGAGCGATATGGACGTTCACTGTACGTGGGTTTAGCTTTCTGACTTCTTTTAGAAATCGAATATAGGAACGAAGCTCTTCCCAAGATATATCAGGAAGATGCTTTGAAGAAAGTAAAGACTCTGTCCATTCAATAAACTGGGTCATGTAAGAAGTGTAGGTAGTAATAGTAACTGGTGCAAGGTCGCGGAACGAAAGGATATCGATATGTTGTTTTAGATAGTTTGTGTTTGCGTCATTCATAAAATGAGCCCTCCTGTCAAAGATTAGTGTAAAAGGTTAAGGATACAAAAATCTTTTCAGGGGGAGCGCGAATGGACTTGAAATTAACTAAAAATGTCGTTATACTCATACTCGTAAGAACCCTTCGGTATGAGAGCTGCGTCGCCAAACAAAGAACTCATCTGAGGGGTTTTCTTTCATTAAGATGAATTAATTGTAAAAGAAAAGCTGCGCCAAAGCAATATGGCACAGCAAAAACTGAGAAGGGCTATCACGCAGCATGCGTGATTTGGTTCAATGTAGCATCAATCATAATTTTACAATGTATATGCAGCAGACCAATAATGTTTTGTTTAATTTGTTAGATTCCCATGATACAAACCGTTTAATTGATAGAGTAAAGGATATCGATATTTTTTACCAGCAATTGGCGTTGCTATTTACCATGCCGGGAAGTCCGTGTATTTATTATGGGACAGAATTTGCGATGGAGGGTAGCTATGATCCGGATTGCAGAAGATGCATGCCTTGGGATGAAATTACCTCCGGTTTATTTGCAGAAAAAATTGAAAAAACAAAAGCACTGATACGTTTAAGAAAGGCGAATAATGCCTTTAAAAGTAAACATTTTCATTTTATAGAGGATAAGAATGAAAAAAGAATCCTTCATTTCATAAAAACAGATGAGGATCACAAGCAGGTGGAAGTGATTTTAAATTGCTCGGAACAGGAATGTATAATTGAAAGAAAAGGCGATGAATTATTTAGTCTGTTAACAGTAGACGGAATATTAAAACCGAAAGGTGTTTATATACAGCAAATATAACTGACATACGCATCAGGGAGCTATTTAAAGGGAGAATAAGTGTTATGAGAGAAGCGGGAATACTATTACCCATATCAGCACTGCCATCAAGCCATGGGATCGGTGATATGGGGCAGTATAGTTATGAATTGATTGATTTACTAAAAGAGGCAGGGTTTCGCATATGGCAGATATTACCGCTGAATCCTTTGGGATATGGGAATTCACCTTACCAACCATACTCCTCCTTTGCAGGTGATGAGATTTATATCAGTTTGGATGAACTCTTTTGTGAAGGGCTGCTAAAGAAAAGGGCACCGAAGTTTGAGCAGAAGGCGCAGACGGTTGATTATGAAAACGTAAGAAGCTATAAGGAAATCTATTTAAAACAGGCTTTTTTCAATTTCAATCCAGACGAGGATTATGAAGTCTTTGCAAAACAGCCCTGGGTTTATTTATATGGTGTGTTTCTGACCTTAAAAAAGAAAAATGATTTAAAATGCTGGAACGAATGGGATACAGAGCAAAAGGAATGGATAAAAACAAAGGAATTTGATGTATCGGTCTATGAGGAAGAGATCCGTTATGAAATGTTTGTACAGTACCAATTCTACAAACAGTGGATGAAAGTAAAGGCTTATGCAAATGAAAACGGAATTAGAATCATGGGTGATATTCCTTTTTACGTAGGAATCGATTCTCTGGATGTCTGGGCAAACCAGGAGTGCTTTTTGCTGGGGGCAGATGGAAGACCTACCTTTATCGCAGGCGTTCCACCAGATTATTTCAGTGCCACAGGTCAAAGGTGGGGGAACCCAATCTATGACTGGGAGTATATGAAAGAACAAAACTTTGCGTTCTGGTTGGATCGAATTGATTATAACAGTAAGCTATTTGATATTATCCGTATTGATCATTTCCGTGCCTTTGACACCTATTGGAAAATTCCTTCCTCCTGTGAAACTGCCGTAGAGGGTGAGTGGTTAGAAGCCCCGGGCTATGATGTATTTAATCTTATTGCGAAAAAGTATCCTCAGGTTGAAATTATAGCCGAAGATTTAGGTGATTTAAGAGAAGAAGTTCATGTCTTAAAAAATCATTTTGGCTTAAAGGGGATGAAGATTGTTCAGTTTACCTTTGACCCCAAGGAAAATAACAATAATTTTGAAGATGTGAAAAACATGGTGATCTATACCGGAAGCCATGATAATCAAACCATGAAGGGCTGGTATCTGTCCCAGGATAATAAAACCAAGTATGCGATTAGAAAAGCCTTGAAAAAGGCGGGATATGAAGACCGAGTAATTTCGAAAAGATTTGTAAAGCTGACTCTTGACAGCATTGCAGACATGGCAATCTTACCAGTTCAGGATTTAATAAACCTGGGAGATGAAGCAAGAATTAATACGCCGGGAACCTTAGGTTCACCGAACTGGGAATGGAAACTAAACAGTTTTAAAAGCCTTAGGAAAGAAATCGGCAGCTTAAAAGAATTAATAAAGGAAAGTAACAGGTAGACAGGAACAGACAGATAGAAGCAGACAAGGAACAGATAGAAACAAAAAGATAGAAACAGGCAGGAAGCAACAGACAACGGCGTAAGGAAGGAGTTAGAATGTTAGAAAAGATATTACAGAAAAATTATAACAAATCCATAGCAGAGTGCAGCAATGAAGAAATATATTTCAGCATCTTAGAAATGTCAAAGGAAATGGCAAAAGAGAAGTACACAGAGAATGGAAAGAAGAAAATCTATTACATTTCCGCTGAATTTCTTATCGGTAAGTTATTATCCAATAACCTTATCAACTTAGGAATTTATGATGAAATCAGAGAAGTATTAAAAGAGAATGGCAAATCCATAGCGGAGGTGGAGAATGTAGAACTGGAACCCTCCCTTGGAAATGGTGGACTCGGCAGATTGGCAGCCTGTTTCATGGATTCCATTGCATCACTCGGCCTTAACGGAGCAGGGATCGGATTAAATTATCATTTTGGACTATTCCGCCAGGTCTTTGAGGAAAACCTTCAAAAAGAGGAAAAGAATCCCTGGATTACAAAGGATAGCTGGCTTGTAAAAAGCGATAAATCCTATACCGTACAGTTTAAGGATTTAACTGTAACATCAAAACTCTATGACATTGCCGTTACAGGATATGATAGTCGTACCAACTGGCTTCATTTGTTTGATATTGAGACAATTGATGAGACGATTGTTCAGAGTGGTATTTCCTTTGACAAAGAGGATATCGCCAAAAACCTTACCTTATTCCTATATCCAGATGACAGCGATGAAAAGGGTGAGCTCTTAAGAATTTATCAGCAATACTTTATGGTAAGCAACGCAGCACAGATGATTTTGGAGGAGTGTGAGAAAAAGGGCAGCAATCTGTATGACCTCTATGATTATGCAGTGATTCAGATTAATGATACACATCCGACCATGGTAATCCCTGAATTAATCCGTTTAATGGTATTAAGAGGGATTGATATGGATGAGGCAATTGAAATCGTCTCCAAGACCTGTGCCTATACAAATCACACCATATTATCAGAAGCGCTGGAGAAATGGCCGATCAAATATTTAAAGAAAGTAGTTCCTCAGTTACTGCCAATTATAGAAGTACTGGATAACAAGGTCAGAAGAAAATTTGAGGATCCTTCCGTAGCTATTATTGATAAAGAGGACAGAGTCCACATGGCTCATATTGATATCCACTACGGATTCAGTGTAAATGGAGTTGCTGCTCTTCATACAGAGATCCTAAAGCAGAATGAGTTAAATAACTTTTATCAGATTTACCCTGAAAAGTTTAACAATAAAACCAATGGTATTACCTTCCGCAGATGGTTGATGCACTGTAATTATCCCCTTACAAAGTATTTAACCGAAGTGATCGGTGATGAATTCAAAAGGGATGCGGATCAGTTAGAGAAACTTCTAACCTTGAAAGAAGACAGTAAGGTACAGGACGCTTTATTACAGATCAAATATGAGAATAAACTAGCCTTGAAAGAACATTTATTAAAAACACAAGGTATTGAAATTAATGAGAATTCCATCTTCGATATACAGATCAAGCGTTTACATGAGTATAAAAGACAACAGATGAATGCGTTATACATCATTCATAAATATCTTGAAATTAAGAAGGGCATACTGCCCGTAACGCCAATCACATTGATATTTGGAGCCAAGGCAGCACCTGCTTATACCATAGCAAAAGACATTATTCATTTAATTATTTGTTTACAGGAATTAATCAATAATGATAAAGAGGTCAGCCCTTATCTGAAGGTAGTTATGGTGGAAAATTATAATGTTACCTTAGCTGAAAAATTAATTCCTGCCTGCGATATATCAGAACAGATTTCTTTAGCCTCCAAAGAGGCCAGCGGTACCGGAAACATGAAATTCATGTTAAACGGAGCAATAACACTGGGTACAATGGATGGTGCAAACGTTGAAATTGCTGAGCTTGTAGGGGAAGACAACATCTATATCTTTGGTAAATCAAGTGAGGAAGTAATCGCTCATTATGAAAGTAGAGATTATATTTCCAAAGATTATTACGAAGCAGACGAAGAAATTCAGGAGATGGTGGACTTTATTGTTAGTGATACCCTAATGGGAATTGGTAAAAAAGAAAATCTGGAACGTTTGTATAAGGAAATTCTGAATAAAGACTGGTTTATGACTTTGTTAGACATCAAAGAGTATATAGAGAAAAAGGAAGAGATCATAGCTGATTACGAAGACAGAGAAAAGTGGGCGAAAATGATGGTTGAAAACATCGGCAGAGCCGGGTATTTCTCTTCGGACAGAACCATAGCAGAGTACAATAAAGAGATCTGGAAGGTTTAAACATTGATTCAAAGTGAAATAAAATGTCAGGACATTTTATGGTAAGCAACCAGAACCAAGACATTTTATGCTAGAACCTGGGAGTGGGATGAGTCAACGAAGCAGTATTATCTGCATTTTATTCAACATTACAAGAAGCAGATCAAATTAAGAAAAGAGAATGAAGTAATTGTATATGGAGATTTCCAGATGCTGTTGCCGGAGGATAAGAATATCTTTGCGTATGCCAGAACGCTGAACAAGGACAAAATAGTAGTTTTGTACAACTTCTATGGCGAAGAGATAAATTATCAGCTGCCCAAAGAGTATGAATATAGCGGGGATCTATTAATATCCAATTACGAGGATACTGTCAGTCATCAATTACGACCCTATGAAGCTCTTATGTATAAGGTGAAATAGGGCATCTACAGACAAGCGGCGAAACCTGCTAGCATTATATACTGTAGGTGATTGTGAAACTCAGAAACTTAAGCTATTGTACAAAAACCATATTGTTTCGCAATTGCCTATTATATACTGTAGATTAAGGAGGTGCTTATAGATGCACGCATGGGAACAAATACAACAGACCATAGAGTTTATTGAAGACCATATGAATGAGGAGATCAATATTGATAATCTTGCAAAACTTGCTTCGCTATCTCCATTTTATTATCAACGATTATTTAGCCGGCTGGTAAAAAAGCCGGTAGCGGAATATATCAAACTCCGCCGTATGGCAAAAGCAACCGAGATTTTGCTTCAAAAGGATAGGCGTATTTTAGATATTGCCTTAGACCTTGGCTTTTCCTCCCATGAACATTTCACACGTACATTTAAGGATACTTTTGGGCTGACACCGGATGATTACCGCAAGAATCCGGTAGCATTAAACCGAATGACGAAACCGGAGCTATTACTTCATTATACTCTGATTGATGAAGGGGTTCCATTAATTACAGAGGGAATTGTTTTGGAAATCAACAGGAAAGAAATCACAAAGCCCCTCTATTTTACCGGTATGAAGAAGGAGATACCGGTGCAATTGCTTGACGGACTAGGCACGGAATCAGGTGTTGATCCGTTGGATAGCCTTTGGCGGAGTTTCCATGATAATAAAGTTACCAAGCTGGGACTTTCTGAGGATAGCGAGGAGATTGGCGTCGCATATCCGTGCATGCAGGAGGGCTATTTCAGCTATTTTGCAGGTGCAAGGTCTGGGTCGGGAGAAGGATCAGAAAGTTTTATGAACTGGGAACTACCGGTGGGAGAATATATTGTTTGCTCCTTTGAAGCGGAATGCTTTGAGGCTCTGGTTATGGATGCTATATACAAAGCACAGCACTATATCTATAACACATGGCTGCCAAAGCATAATTTGCCAACTGATTTATTTTGTGCGGAGCGATATGCAAGTCATTCTCCTGAGACTACAAATATGGAAGTTTGGCTGAAACTGATCTAGTAGATAGGGCAAAGGAAGCATTTATTCAAAGGAATCTATTTTTTAGTACAATTAATATTCATGTGTTCATTATCGTACACCTCAAAACGAATTGCATATTGATTCCATAATCATAGCTTACTATAATCAATTAATAAAAGTGATATACAAAAAAATAAGGGGGATGTCATCTTATTTATGGTTAAATTCTTCATTTCCAGGGAAATCTTTCTTGATAACTGGAGTAATAATGAAGTAAAATAGAATATAGTAACAATGTATGAATTATGGGAGAAAAAATATGGCAAATACCGAGGAATTAATCGAAAGGCAAAGAAAATACTTTAAAAGTGGTGTTACAAGAAGCTTAGAATTTCGAAAAAACCGTCTTAAGGAATTAAAAAAAGCAATCCGTGATAATGAGGCAGAAATATTGCAAGCTCTTCATGAGGATTTGGGAAAAGCGGCTTTTGAAGGATATGCAACAGAAATTGGTATCGTATTGGAAGAAATTAGCTATATGCTTACCCATATGAATGGACTTTTAAAAACAAAGAGAGTAAAAACTCCAATAACACAATTTCCTTCCGTAAGCAAAATATATCAGGAACCCTATGGAAGCGTCCTGATTATTGCCCCCTGGAACTATCCTTTTCAATTGGCGATCGCTCCTCTGGTTGGCTCCATTGTATGCGGGAACTGTACAATTATCAAGCCCTCCAATTATTCGCCGGCAACCTCTTCCATCATTAATAAAATCATTTCAGAAACCTTCGACCCCTCTTTTGTTGCGGTTATTGAGGGTGGCAGAAATGTAAATCAAACCTTGCTGGACAATAAGTTTGACCTGATCTTCTTTACTGGTAGTCCTGAGATCGGTAAGGTTGTTTTAGAAAAAGCCTCAAAGCATTTAACTCCGGTGGTACTTGAACTTGGAGGAAAAAGCCCATGTATTGTAGACAAAACAGCGGATATTGAGAGAGCCGGGAAGAGAATAGCCTGGGGAAAATGTCTTAATTCAGGACAAACCTGTGTGGCTCCGGATTATCTGCTTGTTCATAAAAGTGTGAAAAATAGTTTGATCGAGGCAATAAAAAAGAATGTAATAGAGTTTTACGGTGAAAATACAGAGGAAAACTCCAAGTTTCCCAAAATAATTAATCAAAAGCATTTTGAGCGGCTTAATCATCTAATTCAAACAGGTGAAGTAGTATTTGGAGGACAGAGTAATGCCGCGGCGAATAAAATTGGGCTCACAATGATAGATCATGTGGAATGGGATGATCCAGTAATGCAGGAAGAACTGTTTGGACCGATTTTACCAATAATCGAATATGAAGATCTGGATGAGATTATTTCGCTTATCAATGATCGACCAAAGCCACTTGCCCTTTATTTATTCACAAAATCAAAGAAAGTGGAGCAAAAGGTAATTAATAGCGTTTCCTATGGCGGAGGATGTATTAATGATACGATTGTTCATTTGGCAACTTCCTATATGGGATTTGGAGGAGTAGGAGAAAGTGGAATGGGAAGCTACCATGGAGCAGCAAGCATTCAGACATTTTCTCACAGTAAAAGTGTTATGAAGAAAAGTAATCTTATTGATATACCGCTGCGTTATCCGACCTATTATAATTATTTGAAATTGTTAAAAAAGATTATGCAATAAATTACACCTTCATGCGCTTTTGTGAACTCGCTTGGAATATGAAAGTAACAACCAGTTGTGACATTCCTGTTGAAACAGATAAGTAAGAACATAGGAATAGGATACGATCAAAAGCTATGGCACTTTGATTTGCCTTAGCTTTTGATCGTATCCTATATTTGCGTTAAAAGAGTACACCTTAGCCTTCGCTTTTGACAAACCTTGTAAATAAGTTGACATATAGATTATGACATCATAAAATAAGAAGTGAAGCAAGAAAGACGGAGGTAATATGGCAGAAAATACGTTAAAGAAAAAACAAAATACGAAATTTCATAAAGACACTTTTGACAGAACGTCAGAAGAAAGAAGGAAGATCATTATTGAGGTTGCGATAGATGAATTCGCTTCAAAGGGCTATAGTGCTACCAGCATTAATGATATTGCAAAAAAGGCTAATATCAGTATTGGTGCAATGTATAGTTATTTCGGATCCAAGGAAGATCTTTTTTTAACGATTGTAAATGGAAGTTATGCTGTATTGGAAGAAAGCTGGAGAAATGCATTTGAAAACAGCAGCAACATTCTTGATTATATAGAGTTATTATTGAAAACCATTCGAATAAACGCTTTGCAGAACATGAAGAATAATCAAATCTACCTGGATGTTACCACCCAAGCATTGTCTCAGATGTCGAGCCGACTGTCCAATAAGCTGGAATTATCAAATGCCAAATATTTATGTGATATGATAAGAAAAGCCAAGGAAGACGGCAAAATTGATAGTGGTATGGATGAGAATGTGACGGCATATTGTATTGACAATCTTCTTATGATGTATCAGTTTTCTTTATCCTCAGATTACTATAAGGAGAGAATGAAATTATATCTTGATCAGGATAAGCTAGAAGATATGGATCGTGTTGAGGAAAGTATTATGAAGTTCATACGATCAGCTTTAAAATTTAATAACGAATGAGATAGGCATCACTAGAGTCTATGGAACAAAAAAACTGGTATTAACTTGAAATACCAGTTTTTTTGTTCCAAGAAATTAAAGAAGCAAGGAGAACAAGGATTAGTCGAACAGTAAGTGAATGTTTGTATAAAAAATAAATAAAATGAGATAAAATTGTTAGATATATTAAGTTTTGGAAGTTAAAATAAAAATTTATAGTAAAATCATATAAAAATGATTGACATTAAATGGATGTAATGCTATATTCTGTTTAGAACGAGCGCTCGCTCGATATTAAGCAGGAGGTTCATATGGATAACAAATTTTCAATTACGAAATACCCCAATGTAAAAGAAATTACAAAGCAACTGGATGAATTGATTGAAAAACCAATTTATTCGATCAGCAAGAGAGCTTTAAAGACTTACGAGGAAGAGTATTATAACAAGAAGTGTATCAAATCTAAGAATTTAATTGATGAGGCAAAAAATATTATTCCTGGGGGAGTACAACATAATCTGGCATTTAATTATCCGTTTCCGCTGGTATTTACAAAAGCGGAAGGAGCCTACCTATACGATATTGATGGCAATAAATATTATGATTTTCTGCAAGCAGGTGGCCCTACTGTTTTAGGAAGTAATCCGCCTGAGGTACGCAGTAAGGTAATTGAGTTATTAAATGATTGCGGACCAAGTACAGGACTTTTTCATGAATACGAATATAAGATTGCGAAAAAGATCTCAGAAAGTATTAAGACTGTAGAAATGTTTCGAATGCTGGGCTCAGGTACGGAGGCCTGTATGGCTGCGATCCGGGTTGCAAGGCTTGCAACGGAGAAGAAGAATATTATTAAGATGGGTGGAGCTTATCACGGCTGGAGTGATCAGCTGGCCTATGGAATAAGGGTTCCTGGATCAAAGTGGACACAGGCAAAGGGTATACCCAGATACATATTCAAGCATACCCAGGAATTCTTCCCAAATGATTTAAAGGATTTGGAACGTAAGCTCAGAAGGAACCTGCTTCATGGCGGAACAGCCGCTGTTATGATTGAGCCGGTGGGTCCGGAAAGCGGCACAAGATTGCTGGATAAAGATTTTAACCAGGGAGTGGAGACCCTTTGCAGAAAGTATGGAGCACTTCTAATATTTGATGAGGTTGTAACCGGTTTTCGAATCGGAATGTCAGGAGCGCAAGGATATTATGGCGTTAGTCCTGATTTGACTATATTCGGAAAAGTAATTGCCGGAGGATATCCTGGCGCCGGTGGTCTTGGTGGAAAGCGCGAATACATGAAATATCTTTCCGCTGGTTTAGGCGGCGGCGGTAAGCATAAGAAGGCATTGATTGGAGGTACCATGGCAGCAAATCCTCTCAGTTGCGTGGCTGGTTACTATACACTTTGTGAAATTGAAAGGACAAATGCGGTACAAGTAGCCGGTCGGATGGGTGACAGACTTACGGAGGGACTGCAAAAGCTCATTAAGAAATACAACCTTCCCTTTGTAGCGTATAATCAAGGCTCCATTTGCCATTTAGAGACAACAGGAACAATGCACTTTTCAATTAACTGGTCAAAACCCTGGACTATCCCACAGGTTCTAAAGGCAACGTCTGAAAGAAAGGCAGAAATGGAGCATATGGGCGCGGCATATATGGCGGAGGGTATTGTGACCTTAGCCGGCAGCAGACTTTATACTAGCGCAGCATATACAGAAGAAATGATAGATGATGTACTTACCAGGTTTGATAAAGTTTTCAGTAATATAAGCCGGATATAGCGAAACATCAATTAACTTTGTAGGCTATAGCGAAACTATATAGTTTTTACAAGTGTATACACAACAGATATTGTTTCTTTGCTCCAACGCTGCCTACGGGCTTGGCTTCCGCTTCGATCAATATCTGTTGTGTATACAGTAGCTTCAGTTAATGAGTTTCGCATTTACCTAAATTAACATTGTGTAAAAAGGAGTCGCCATGACTGAAAGAGAAGCGAAGGAAAGTGTAGTAAAAGCTGGAATCAGGCTTGTGGAATCAGGTCTCATAGCACGTACCTGGGGGAATGTGAGTTGCAGAATAAGTAGTGGATATTTTGTAATTACACCAAGTGGAAGAGATTATTTATCACTTACAGCAGAGGACATTGTAACAGTTGCAATTTCGGATTTGAGCTATCAGGGGGATATAAAACCATCCGGTGAAAAAGCAGTTCACGCTGAAGTATACAGTCAATTTCCTGAAGTCAATTTTGTAATTCATACGCACCAGGAGGAGGCTTCCATCATTAGTACCTTTGGATTGGATTATATTAATTCTGATCTGAATTTACCGTTGATTGGAGACAAAATCATATGCGCTTCCTATGGGCTACCGGGAACAAAGAAGCTGCGAAAAGGTGTGGCTGACGCATTGAGACATACAAAGGGCAATGCAATTATTATGAAGTGTCATGGTGCACTTTGCTTTGGAGCAAATGAGGAGGAAGCGTTTTTGGCGGCTTCGAATCTGGAGAAGGCATGCTATGACTTTATTACCAGCTCCTATAAAAAGATCAGGTATACGAATGAGTATGACGGCGATAAAATGCGGCAAATGGCATTGGAACGGATTACAAATAAAATCACAGAACCGAGCACATCCCTTTTATTTTGTAATAGTGAACGAAGTTCAAATGGCTTCAAATTGATTGATAAAAGTGGGAAAGAAATCATGCTAAGTTTTCATGAGATAGATGGCCCATATGCTGAGGAAGCCAGAATTCATAACGAGATATACAGAAATAACAAGCACATTACTCACATCCTGCATAAAGATTCGCCCGACATGAGAGCGGTTTCACGTGCAGATATCAAGGTTTATCCACTGGTTGATGACTTTGCGCAGATGATTGGCACGGAAGTAAAAACAATAACGGATATCTCTCCAAAGTCAACCAGTGCCTTGAAGAAGACATCAGCAGTTTTCGTTCGAAATCACGGTGCTTATTGCTGTGGTGCATCGGAAGGGGATGCAAAAGCAGTGCAAATGATTATGGAGAAAAATTGTAAAGCTCTGTTAAGAGGGATCCTTTTTGGAAAAGGAAAGCCCATCGGATGGTTAGACAGAAAGCTGATGCGTTTTGTGTATTTAAAGAAATATTCCAAACAAATTGGAGAAAAAAACTAGTCGGTATTTTTAATTAGGTATTTGCTGTGTAGACAATTACAAAAAATATATGGTTTCGTAATTGTCGAATCATTTCAATAATTATGAGGAGAGCGGTTGTGAGTGAATACGTCATTACTTATGATGTTGGTACAACAGGAATAAAAACCTGTATTTTTGAAATTACAGAATCAATGAAATTAATTGCCTCAAGCATGGGTGTGTATAAGCTTTTTATTGTCGAAAATGGTGGTGCGGAGCAGGATCTGAATGATATTTGGGAAGGGATGTGCCACACCACAAAGGACGTTCTTGAGAAAAGCAAAATATCCAGTGAAAAAATACGCGGTATCTCATTTTGTGCACAAATGCAGGGATTGGTGCTTGTTGATAAGAAGGGAGAACCGATCCGCCGTTCTATGAGCTACATGGATCAAAGAGCTGGACATGAGATGAAAGCAGGTATCGCAAATGGAGTTAAGATTTCGGGAGTCAATATATTTAAGTTTCTAAAGTCGATTCATATCTCCGGAGCCGTTGCGGCAAGTGTGAAAGATCCGGTATGGAAATATAACTGGATCAAGAAAAATGAACCAGAGAATTATGAGAGGATATATAAATGGCTTGATATTAAGGAATTTCTGATTCTTAAGTGTACAAATAAATTTGTTATGACCAAAGACAGTGCATTTGGAACCTTACTTTATGATATTAGAAAAGATAAAAATTGCTTTAGTAAGGAGCTATGTAAGATGCTTGGTGTTAACCTGAAGCATCTGCCCCAAATTGTAAATAGTACCGATATGGTGGGCAAATTGACAGGGAAAGCGGCGGAGCAGCTTCATCTGAGTGAGGGGACACCTGTGTTTGGTGGCGGTGGAGACGCCTCATTGATCGGAGTCGGAGCAGGAGCAGTAAAGCTGGGCAGCACCCACATTTACTCCGGCACCTCTGGTTGGGTATCCACGGTTACGAATAAACGTGTACTGGATGTTTCCTCAATGATTGCATCCATTGTTGGTGCAAATCAAGGCTGCTACAATTACTTTGCGGAATTGGAGACAGCAGGGAAATGCCTGGAATGGGTAAAGGATCATATGGCATTGGACGAAATCAATATTTATCTTGAAAAGGTGAGTGTTTCTGAATCATCGGAATCGTTATACGTTGATTTATACGATTTTGTAATGGATGAAGTTAAAAATGTACCAGCAGGAAGTCATGGTGTTATTTTTACTCCCTGGCTCCATGGTAACCGCTGTCCATTTGAAGATCCCAATGCCCGGGGAATGTTTTTTAATATACATCTTCATACAGGAAAGAGAGATTTAATTCACGCAGTTATCGAAGGCATCTGTTATCATTTACGGTGGCAGCTGGAAGCGCAGGAGAAAAAGCTGAAAACCTCAAGCAAGATCCGGTTTGTCGGTGGAGGTGCGCTGTCCTCTGTTACCTGCCAGACGATGTCTGATATCCTTGGGCGTGAGATCGAAACGGTTCATAGTCCTCAAAATGTTGGAGCGCTGGGAGCAGCCGTAGTGGTTGCAGTTGGTCTGGGAATCATAGAAAAGCTGGAGGATGCAGAGAAGCTGATCAAGGTGGAGGAGGTATACCATCCCAATCCTGCGAATAGAGCCGTACATAATAGAAATTATAGGGTGTTCCGCGGTCTATATAAGAACAACAAGAAATTATTCGGTATATTAAACAGCAATTGATTGTGGTAGGTATATAGCTGACAACGAAGAAATACTTCACGAGCATCTGAAATAAAATTACTGTTAGCCTGTGCAAGTGGAAGTACAAAGGCGTACTTTATCATGATATATGCAGTAAAGAAAGGAGCATTAAAATGGAAAAGGCATATAATCCGTATGATAATATGCTTGAGGTTCTGGAAAAAGCAGCAATGATGCTGAATCTTGAGGAAAAGGAGTACATAGCTCTGAAGTATCCGGAAAGAGAGCTGAAGGTCTCTGTGCCTGTTGAAATGGATGATGGCAGCATTCGTGTATTTGAGGGCTACAGAGTACAGCATTCCAGCTCCAGAGGTCCCTGTAAAGGAGGAATACGCTATCATCAGGATGTTAATATTGATGAGGTGAAAGCTCTGGCTGCCTGGATGAGTTTAAAATGTGCAATCGCTAACATCCCTTATGGCGGGGGTAAAGGAGGAATAAAGGTAGATCCTTCTGAGCTGTCAAAGAATGAGTTAAAGAGCTTAACCAGAAGATTTACAGCGATGATACTTCCTTTAATTGGACCGGAGAGAGATATACCCGCACCGGATGTTGGTACCAATAGCGAAGTAATGGGATGGATTATGGATACCTACAGTATGTTCAAAGGCTATACTGTCCCGGGAGTCGTTACAGGTAAGCCCATTGAAGTCGGCGGCTCTTTAGGCAGAAGTGAGGCAACAGGAAAAGGTGTCTCCATTATCACGCGTGAGATATTGCATCGCCTGGGTATGCCTACAAGCGGAGCAAAGGTGGCAATTCAGGGACTTGGAAATGTAGGCGGAGTAACTGCACGTCTATTGTATAATGAAGGCTATCATGTAGTTGCAGTTAGTGATGTCAGTGGAGGCATTTACTGTAATGCAGGCCTGAACATAGATGAAGTATTCGATTTCCTCACCAAGAATCAAGGAAAGCTATTGAAGGATTATAAGGCAGATGGAGTGACACATATCACGAATGAAGAATTACTGATCTGTGATGTCGATGTATTAATCCCGGCTGCTCTGGAAAATCAAATTACAGAGGAAAACGCAGCTCAAATCAAAGCCAAGGTTATTGTTGAAGGTGCGAACGGACCGACGAGTGTGGAAGCTGACAGCATTTTAGAGCGTAACGGAATCGTGGTGGTGCCGGATATCCTTGCCAATGCAGGTGGCGTTGTTGTATCCTACTTTGAATGGGTTCAAAACATTCAGTCACTCATGTGGGATAAGGAAGAAATTAACCGTATGCTGGAAAAAATTATGATAAGAGCCTTTAATGAAACCTGGGATAAAGTGAAAACAATGAATACCACCATGAGGATGGGTGCCTATATGGTTGCAATCGAAAGAATAACGAAGGCAAAAAAGATAAGAGGGATTTTTCCTTAAAGAATATAATATTTAAGAAAGAACCAAAGAACATCAACAGAAAGCGAACAAGGCTTTCTTTGATGCTTTTTTGGAATAGAATCCCTGTTACAAGGTCGATGTAAATGTTACTTTTTTCTCTTGAGAAAATTTGGTATTATAATGGTAAAAGAACTGGAAGGGATGGATAGGATATGTACAAGCTGTATTGCAGAGTATATCAGAAGGTGTTTCTATTAGTTTCAAATTTCTTGCCCTGGCGTAAGCCGGAATTGCTGGAGGGGGCTTCCAGTCTATTGAGATTACCCAAGCTATTAAAAAGAAATAATATATCAAAAACCTTAATTGTCACTGATGCAGTGATTGTTTCACTGGGACTTATGGATAAGCTGCTGGCAGGTCTGGAGAAGGAAGGAATTGAATACCATATTTATGATAAAACAGTTCCTAATCCTACTGTTGGGAACATTGAAGAGGCATTAACGATATATAGAAGAAATAAGTGCAATGGAATTATCGCCTTCGGCGGAGGTTCTCCTATGGATTGTGCCAAAGGGGTAGCATGCCGGGTAGCTAGACCGGATAAAAATATATCTCAGCTTAGAGGTGTATTAAAGGTCAGAAAGAAAACGCCAACCCTGATCGCGGTTCCAACCACAGCTGGTACTGGTAGTGAGACAACATTGGCAGCAGTGATTAGTAACCCGAAGACCCACGAAAAGTATGCCATAAATGATCCGGTGCTTATCCCTTCCTATGCAGTGCTGGATCCTACGATTACAACGGGGTTGCCTCCTCATATAACCTCCACAACAGGAATGGATGCACTAACCCATGCGGTTGAGGCGTATATTGGCAAAAGCAATACAAAAGAGACTAAAAGAATGGCTGTAAAAGCAACGCAGCTTATCTTTAAGAATATAGAGACTGCTTACAGTGAGGGTAATAATCTTATTGCAAGAGGTGAGATGCAGAAGGCATCCTTTTATGCAGGAGTTGCATTCACCCGGGCTTATGTTGGATATGTGCATGCAGTAGCCCATACACTTGGCGGATTTTACGGTACGCCCCATGGTCTTGCGAATGCTGTTATTCTTCCCTATGTTCTTGAGCTATACGGAACATCAGCACATAGAGCATTGGCTGAATTAGCTGATGCTGTTGGAATAACGGAATCCTCTGAACCAATTGAAGTGAAAGCCGATAAATTTATGAAAGCCATCAAAAAACTGAATAGGGATATGAATATACCGGATAAAATAACGGGAATACAGGAAAAAGATATCCCGCAGATGGTGGATCGTGCTTATAAAGAAGGTAATCCCTTATATCCGGTACCTCGAATTATGAGTAAAAAGGAACTTACGGAAATTTACTATTTAATAAAGGCCTAAATAGGATTCAATCGGAAGCATCGTATCAGGGCTTGTAAGTCAGGAGGAATATTATGATAGTAGAACATGTAAAATGCAGTTTTTGCAATAAAGAATTCTATGTAAGGCAAGGAACGAATAAATGCCCGGAATGCAATCACAGGCACGGATTGCAATTGATACATATGGAAGAGCTGGAAGGGGATATTCCTCAAAAGAAAATTATAGAGATGGAAGATATTTATAATACAGCTGATTTTCAATTAAATCGTGAAGAGTAAGAGAGCATACTCCAGGGTATAGGTACATAGCAGCAGAAAATTGGCACATTAGAATTCACCTGATCATCACTGGCACGATTTTACGCAAAATTGAATTGAGCTTTTAACCTTTTCTGCCAGAGAGCAATCGCTCTCTGGCAGTTTTAGCGTTGCTTATAATAAGCCAAAGCATAATAGGGCAAAACTGTATTAATACAAAGTGATGATTGGAAAGATAAATGATGTTAAATCCTTATAAAATCCTTATAAATAACAGATATACTATCTGCAATATGTAATTGCGAAACTCATTAACTGAAGATATTGTATACACAGCAGATACTGTTTCGAAGCGGAAGCTAAGCCCGAAGGAAGCGTTGGAGCGTAGAAATAGTATCTGCTGTGTATACAATTACAAAATCTATATTGTTTCGCAATTGCCTAACTATCTGCAAAGATGAAAGGGGACTATTATATGGAGCAACGAATAAAACAAAGAGGACTTACCGGCTTTCAATTAAAGTATATTGCTATGATTCTTATGGTACTGGATCATATACACTATTTCTTTG
>JAEWMZ010000009.1 GCA_023392995.1 Bacillota bacterium | reverse complement strand
TTTACAAGCAAGGAGAATTTTCATCTTACCGTTAATTTTATTGGTGAGACAAAGCGTTTGGATGAAGTAAAAAAGGCTATGGAGCAGGCGGTAGAAAGAGCAGGACTACAAGATTTGTCATTGGAGTTCAAAAGCCAGGGAAAGTTCAAACGGCGCGAAGGTGATATTTACTGGATTGGTGTTGAGAAAAACGAAGCTCTGTGGAAATTGCAAAAGCAAATGGTGAAGAATCTCAAGGATGCTGGGTTTTACGATATTGATGATCTGGAATATCGCCCCCACATCACACTGGGACGGAGAATTCAATTAAAGGAATCTGCTCAGGTGGTGGAGTTCGGATTTGAGAAACATCCACTGAAGATGAGGGCAGCGAAGCTAAGTCTGATGAAGTCAGAACGGATCCAGGGGAAGCTGGTTTATACCGAGATATACCAGGTACATTTCAATGAAAATATAGTAGAATAAAGGCGGAAAATAGCAGAGAAGCAGAATAATAAATCAGAACAAACATTCGAATATTGTATTGCTTTTCCATTTTGCCTATGTTATAATTACAAGCGTTCCTAGAAGGAAGCGAGCAGCAGGGAGGGTATTAGTAAATGGAGTTTAAATTAACGTCTGAATTTCAGCCCACAGGTGATCAGCCGGAGGCAATAAAAGCATTAGTGGAAGGATTCCGGCAGGGTAATCAATGTGAGACTTTGCTTGGTGTTACCGGATCAGGTAAGACCTTTACCATGGCGAATGTAATTCAACAAATTCAAAAGCCAACTTTGATTATCGCCCATAATAAGACCCTGGCAGCTCAGCTTTATGGTGAATTTAAAGAATTCTTTCCGGAGAATGCAGTTGAGTATTTTGTAAGCTATTATGATTATTATCAGCCGGAAGCCTATGTTCCTTCGACAGATACGTACATTGAGAAGGATTCTTCCATTAATGATGAGATAGATAAACTCAGGCACTCCGCTACCGCATCTCTGGCAGAACGCAAGGATGTTATCATTGTAGCCAGTGTATCATGTATCTATGGTTTAGGTAGCCCCATTGATTATCAGAATATGACACTGTCACTCAGACCGGGTATGATAAAAGACAGAGATGAAGTATTAAAGAAGTTAATCGAGATTCAATATGACCGGAATGATATGGATTTTAAACGAGGTACCTTTCGGGTTCGAGGAGATGTAGTTGAGATATTTCCGGCAGCCTCTGCAGAATTGGCGGTACGAGTTGAATTTTTTGGTGATGAGGTTGAAAGAATTTTGGAAATCGATACGCTGACAGGAGAAATCAAAAGCAGCCTGGAGCATATTGTAATATTCCCTGCATCCCATTATGTCGTATCCAAGGATAAGTTAGAGAACGCGATTAAGAATATAGAGGAAGAACTGGAAGAGCGTGTTCGTTATTTTAAGAGTGAGGACAAGCTTTTGGAAGCGCAGAGAATTTCAGAACGAACGAATTTTGATATAGAGATGTTAAGAGAGACAGGTTTTTGTTCTGGTATTGAGAATTATTCCAGACATTTGACCGGATTGGAAGCAGGCAGCCCGCCCCATACACTGATGGATTATTTCCCGGAGGATTTTATGATTATCGTGGACGAATCCCATATTACCCTGCCTCAGGTGCGAGGAATGTATGCCGGTGACAGATCCCGTAAGACTACGTTGGTGGATTTCGGATTTCGTCTGCCTTCAGCACTGGATAACAGACCCCTTAATTTTCAAGAGTTCGAGAGTAAGATCAGTCAGATTTTATTCGTATCTGCAACGCCGTCTGTTTATGAGAATGAGCATGAATTACTCCGTACGGAGCAGGTTATCCGTCCTACCGGATTGCTTGATCCGGAGATATCCGTAAGACCTGTAACCGGTCAGGTGGATGATCTGCTGGGAGAGATCAATAAGGAAGTGGCGAAGAAGAATAAGGTGCTTGTAACTACACTTACAAAGCGTATGGCAGAGGATCTTACGAACTACTTAAGAGAAGTCGGTGTACGGGTAAAGTATCTGCATTCTGATATTGATACTCTGGAACGTTCCGAGATTATACGTGATATGCGTATGGATTTATTCGATGTGCTTGTAGGCATCAACCTGCTGCGAGAAGGACTCGATATTCCGGAGGTAGGCTTGGTTGCTATTCTGGATGCGGATAAGGAAGGCTTCCTTCGATCAGAAACATCACTGATTCAGACCATCGGCCGTGCCGCACGTAATGCGGAAGGACATGTTATCATGTATGCGGATCATGAGACGGACTCCATGAAACGGGCTATTTCTGAGACAAACCGAAGAAGAAAGATACAGCAGGAATACAACGAATTACATGGTATAACTCCAACTACTATTAAGAAGAAGGTCAGAGACCTCATCAGTATCTCGAAAAGAGCAGAACAGAGTGTTCAGGATATGGGAAAAGATATGGAATCCATGTCGCGCAAAGAGTTGGAGGCGCTGCTTAAAACAATCACGCAGCAGATGCATACTGCGGCTGCGGAGTTAAACTTTGAACAAGCTGCTGTCTTAAGAGACAAGATGGTAGAATTGAAAAAACAACTGCTGGAAGTCAGCAATGGGTAATGCGCTGTTATAAAGGCTTTTATATAAATGACAAAATGAATGAGCTTCAGGTTGATTATTATATTGTGATGAGATGTCACTTAGGATAGGTGAAAATATGGCAGAGAAAAAGAATTATATCAGAATACGAGGCGCTAAGGAAAATAATTTAAAGGATATTCAGCTGGATATCCCAAGAGATCAGTTTGTGGTGCTGACCGGTCTCAGCGGCTCAGGTAAGTCCTCCTTAGCCTTTGACACAATTTACGCAGAGGGACAGAGGAGGTACATGGAATCGTTATCCTCCTATGCCAGACAGTTTCTTGGGCAGATGGAGAAACCGAATGTGGAGAGTATTGAAGGCTTACCGCCCGCAATCTCCATTGATCAGAAATCCACGAACCGCAATCCCCGTTCTACAGTAGGAACTGTAACGGAAATCTATGACTACTTCCGTCTGTTATATGCAAGAATCGGGATTCCCCATTGTCCGGAATGCGGTAAGGAGATACGTAAGCAAACCGTTGATCAGATGGTGGATGACGTTATGTCCCTCCCCCAGGGAACAAAGATACAGCTGATGGCTCCTGTTGTCAGAGGCCGAAAGGGAGAGCATGTTAAATTATTCGAGCAGGCGAAGCGCAGTGGTTATGTCAGAGCCAGAGTAGATGGCAATCTCTATGAGCTTAGCGAAGACATCAAGCTTGAGAAGAACAACAAACATAATATTGAAATCATTGTAGACCGTCTCGTGGTAAAAGAGGGAATCGAGAAAAGACTTTCGGATTCCATTGAAAGTGTACTTAAACTGGCAGAAGGACTGCTTTATGTGGATGTAATTGAAGGAGAACAGCTAACCTTCAGTCAGAATTTTGCCTGCCCGGATTGCGGCATTAGTATTGATGAGATTGAGCCTAGAATATTCTCCTTTAACAATCCCTTCGGTGCTTGTCCAGAGTGTCATGGAATTGGAATTAAAATGGAGTTTGATGAGGAGCTTTTAATCCCTGACAAGGACAGGAGTATCATTGATGGAGCCATTGCGGCTCCGGGCTGGCAATCCGTTGTAGATAAAGGAAGCTACAGCAGATGCATTATGGAAGCGTTGGCAAAAGAATATAAGTTTGACCTGAATACACCGTATAACCAATTATCCGAGGCAGCGAAACGTGTTTTCATTCACGGAACAGATGGTAAGACGGTTAAGGTGCATTACCGTGGACAGCGGGGCGTTGGTGTCTATGATGTTGCCTTTGAAGGACTCATTCGAAACGTTGAAAGACGTTACCGCGAAACTGCTTCGGATTCCATAAAGCAGGAATATGAGAGCTTTATGAGGACAACCCCCTGTAAGGAATGTGGTGGCCGTCGTCTGAAGAAGGAAGCCCTGGCGGTTACGGTTGGGAATAGGAATATTTCAGAAGTAACCGATTATTCCATACGAGATTTAGGGAAGTTCATGAATGAACTGCAGCTTACTTCCATGCAGCTAAAAATAGGTGAACTTGTACTAAAGGAAATCAAAGCCAGAATTAACTTTTTGATTGATGTCGGAC
>JAEWMZ010000422.1 GCA_023392995.1 Bacillota bacterium | reverse complement strand
GCGTTGCTTTTAATTTTTTTGGATTCGGTTATATTAAAATAAGCCATAAATGAAATTAACACGATAAATAAAATATAAAAGTAAGTAATAAATAAGGTTGATTGAATACTCTTTGTCTTTTTTCTGAATATCATTCGAAAGCTGTCCTTTCAGGTTGCATAAGGTATGGAAACGGTAAAGTATGATAGCTTTTGATAATTAGCAGCAGCGTCTGTGCTTAACTTTTATCAAGCAAAAGTTAAAAAGGTGAAATTAATACATCTACGAAGCTGAAATTATACATTCCAACCTTCAGCTTCAATCTATATAATAAAGATATAGCATTCAAATGTCAATAATATATAAAAAATGTTTCTTAATCGAGTAAATTATGGGCATTGTGCTTAAAAGTTCAGGAGGATAGAAAGGAAGGGTTTTATGAAAATTTCAAAAAAACTAGCAGCTTTGGGGTTAGCGGCAACATTACCATTTCTATTGGTAGCATGTGGAGGGAAGGAAGCAACCGTTGATACAGGAGTAAAGGAAGCAACGGCAACTCCCTCAGCAGATAATACGAAAAAAGAGGACATTACAATTTCCTTTATGGCAAGCCAGGATTGGATTCAGGATGCAGAGCTTGAACTGGGAAAGAAGTTCACGGAAGAAACCGGAATTAAGGTTGATTATCAAATTGTTCCATCCGATCAATATCCCAGTTTATTAATGACAAAGCTCAACACGGGTGAATGTACTGATATTTTTGCAGGACAAAGCGGTAAATTTGATATACAAACGCAATATAATGTTGAAAAGAATGCCCTTGACTTAAGTAATGAAGGCTGGACGAAGAATGTTGATCCTTTGGCCGCAGCTGAACTAACCGTGAATGGTAAGGTATACGGACAGCCGATCCAGGATGTATCCGCTGTTTGGGCAGTTGCTTATAATAAGCAGATCTTTAGTGACTTAGGGCTTTCCATTCCAACCACTTTTGACGAATTTAAGAAGGTGTGTGATGCAATCGTTGCAGATGGAAAGACACCGATCTATGAATGTGTATCGGATGGATGGCACCATGTACTCTGGTTACCGGAAACAGCAGTAGAGGCTGAAGTGGCTGCTCCCGGACTTGTGGATCAGTTAAACAATAACAAGACAACTTTTGCAGAAAATCCAACCTTAAAATTAATCTTATCACAGATCAAGGAAATGGCAGATGACGGATACTGGGGTGATAATTATATGTCAAATGCCTATGCTGATGCAGCAAAGAACATTGCATCCGGAGATTATGTTATGACAATTGCAAATCAGGGCTTTGGCACTGAGGTAAATGCAATTGACTCCAGCTTTAGTGCAGATAACATCGGTTACTTTGTTATGCCGCTGGCGGATAACCAGACATTAAATGTGAATCCCTCCGGTCCTTCCAGATTCATCTATTCCGGATCAAAGAATGCAGATGCTGCAAAAAAATATTTAGACTTCTTGGCTTCTGAGTCTAGTCTTACCTACATGACTGAAAATGTTTCAAAATTCAATAAATTACCTTATAGTAATGCACCTTCCAAGTACACAGATACAATTAAGGAATTCTATAACAGATATCCTTCCCAGGGTACTGTATTCCAGACCGCTGTAAAATATGTGAATCCCCAGTGGATGGATATGGGAACTAACATATCAGCATTATTGTTAGGTGAGATGACTCCTGAGGATGTATTAAAGGCGATTGACAAAACAAGAGCTGAGCAGGCGAAGGCAGCAAGCGATACAGCTTGGACGAACTAGTTATTCATAATGGGGCCGTCTTAAATTTTGTAAGACAGCCCCATTTTTTCTAAACAGGAGGAATGTTTCAATGAATAAGAAAAAAGTATACCCGATATACTTTGCATTTGGTGCGCTCATTTTATATACCGTTTTATTTGTAATACCTGGTTTAATTGGAATTGGATATTCCTTTACCGATTGGTCTGCATATTCGGATAAGTTAAAATTTGTTGGATTTGATAATTTTAAAGTAGTGTTTTCATCAGACGAAGATTATATGGCGATTATTAGTAATACGTTGAAATTTACATTCATCACTACAATATTGAAAAATATATTAGGCCTAGTGTTAGCATTATTACTTACGAAATCAATTAAGTTTTTAAATTTTCATAGAGGAATTATGTTTATGCCTTCCGTACTATCAACCTTAATTATTGGTATGATATTTAAATCTATCCTGGATCCGGCAGGGGGATTACTCAATACATTCCTGCGTTCTGTGGGCTTGGATTTTCTCGCGGGGAAATGGCTGGTTACTTCTGAGCTGGCATTTGGCTCTGTAATGGCAGTTGATATCTGGAGAGGCACTGGTTATATCATGACGATTCTGATTGCAGGTATTTTGTCCATCTCCACTACCTACTATGAGGCAGCAAGCATAGATGGTGCAAATGGAGTACAGAAATTCCGCTTCATCACATTTCCATTATTATTGCCCACCCTGGCAACGACAACGGTATTGAATGTTATATATGGCTTGAAGGTATTTGATATGATCTATGCCCTGACCAATGGAGGGCCAGGAAAAACCACAACGGAAGTCTTATATACGGCTGTATTTAAAAGATTCGGAACAGGACAATATGCGGTTGGAACGGCGCTTTCTTCTGTAATGTTCTTATTTATGGTGGTAATTGGTGTGTTCATGATTAAAATAATGACGAAGGATGAGGTGGTAGAATAATGAATCAAAGATTAATCAAAGCTTTATTAAAGAATATCTTCGCCTGGATGATATCCTTAGTTTCCATGGCACCTTTACTTCTTATTCTTTTTAACTCCCTGAAGACCAGCCAAAGAGCGGCAGATATGAATCTTAAGCTGCCCGCCTTTCCACTCCAATGGAGTAATTTTTCTGTGGTAATTGAACAGGGAAAACTGCTGCAATCCTTTCTCAATAGCTGTATCTATACCATTGGAAGTGTTTTGATTTGCTGTATCTTCTCCGCATTGGCAGCATATGTATTATCGAGAAACCGTACCAGGCTGACAAAGATTATTTATTTGTTTCTGGTTTTGGGCATTACCATGCCTGTTAATTATATTGCTTTGGTAAAGGTAATGATATTCCTGAATTTAAATAATACCCGGTTAGGAATCATCTTGTTATATGCAGCAATGCAGATTCCTTTCTCCGTATTCTTAATCTATGGATTTATTGCAAAAATTCCGGTTGAGCTGGATGAAGCAGGAATCATTGACGGCTGCAGTCCCCTCAGGCTATTTATCACAATTATCTTTCCGCTTCTAAAACCTGCTATAGCAACCGTAGTGGTGCTTACCTTTTTAAATAACTGGAATGAATTTGTATCACCGCTTTACTTCCTAAGCAGTTCGACTAAATGGCCTATGACATTATCGGTATATAACTTCTTTGGAATGTACTTTAAGGATTGGAATCTGGTCTGTGCAGATATTGTTATGACCAGCATCCCGGTTATATTGATTTACCTCTTAGGACAGAAATATATCGTATCCGGTATGACAGCCGGAGCAGTAAAAGGTTAAATAGAGTCTGTAGTGATAAAGAGCAGGCTGTTAAAATGAAGGATATTCATTAAAATAAGCAGAGTATATTAAAGTTATGTTACTTTCAATATACTCTGCTTATAGATTCCCGTTATATATGGTTGTTTTTAGACGTTTGTTCTTTAATGAATATTGATTTAGAATTATTTCTTGTGTTTTTTCCTTTATTTTTTGTTATGGAAACATGATCCTCTAAACCTTTTGTATAAAGTAACATAACAATGGATATTACCGCCATAGTGAGTAAAACACCAATTTCGACAGAAAGTTGATATGAAAGCGTATCATCTCCGGTAAACTTAATAATTCCAAGTCCAGCGGTAATGGGATAGTAATCGGTCAATGCTCTGCCTGCAATAAAAACTCCACAGAAACCGTAGACAAATGCTAATCCGGTTCCTGCAAGAAAGCCGTTTGGCTTTCTGCTAAACAATAGGATGATGGGCAACACTGCTAGATAGCAGCAAAGTCCTAATCCAATGAGTTGGAAGAAGGATTTTATTACAAGCACCAAAGACATATTTCCCTGGCAGAACAGCGCACCGAAAGCAAATGTAGATAAAAAGCTAAAAAAACCGTACATGGCAGAAATGAGTCCAATGGTAATCACTTTACCCGCCAGTAATTTACGAAATGGAATCGGTACAGTCAGCATATTTTTCATTGTATGATCCACATACTCGCGGTTTATGATATATCCGCCCATCAGAACAATCATAAAAGGAAATGCTATGCTGAAGTTATTCCAGATCACGCTGTTTGTATAATTTTCATACTGCATTATTTCAGTACCACTGTTCTGCTGAAAAACGGCTAAAAGAGCAGAAAATAATACAGCTGCAATACCGACCCAAAGAATACTGTAACGCTTAAGCTTTTGAAATTCTGTGATAATTATGTTAATCATAGTTCCCTCCTAATCCTCCTGCTTATTAAATACGAATAGTATCAGCAGGATTGATATTACTGCTATTAAGAACAATATGCCGGCACAAACCGGAGTGGACAGCATATAGGGTTTTCTCATTGTAAGATATTCCGGGGTAAGTCCGCTCCAATAGGATGTCCACCAACGCATAATAACGGGTGCGGGCAATAGGGTAATGAGAGCATTGTCAGGAGCAAAGTTTAACAGGTTAAGTGATATGCCAAAATTAAATATGGAATAAATAAATGCTATTATAATAGAGAAAATATAACTTTTGTTGAAATAGACAATTAGAATAACCACAGGAAGAACCGATACAAACAGCATGATCCCAAGGATGGCACTTAGCCCTAATTTAAAAGCTACTCCTTCTACAGCACCCACAACCAGTCCACCGATGATGGTAGCTCCTAAGCCAGCTATGGAATATAATACGGCAACGATCAAAAGCACGGACAGTTTTGCAGCTACGATTTTGGTTTTGGGAACCGGTACGGTCATCAGGTTCTTTAACATGTCGCTGTCTCTTTCCATGAAGAACAGAATACTTGCCACTACACTTAATACACATGGCAAAAGAAGAAAATCCCCAAACGTAACGACCAGTTTAAAAAGCTGTTCAAAATGCAGACTGTCTTTTGCTGCCAGAGCGGTCAGGGGGATAGGAAAAATGCAGGCTGCTAACAGGCAGAATAAAATAAATTTCTGCCGTTTGATTTTAGCAAATTCACAAATTACTAAATCAAGCAATTCCCTCACCTCCAGTGACATGTTTAAAATAATCCTCCAAGGTATCATTTTGGGTATGTGCTTCAGATATATTGAGGCCATTTTCAATCCATTTACGGGTAATCGTACCTACTTCAATTTCCGTATCGTAAAGTCGTAAATTATGGTCGTCATCGACATGAAAATTAGAGGTATGAAAGTCAGCTTCTAAAATCCGGGAAGCCTGGGATGTATCTGTTACGATGAAATGAACGTATCTGCTGTTTTTTTTCTGTAATTCTTCCATACTTTCTTCTTCTAGTAATAAACCATGATCAATGATGCCGATATCATCCGCCAACAGCGCCATTTCTGATAAGATATGGCTGGAAATTAAAATAGTCTTACCTTGCTCAGTACTAAGCTGTTTTATAAAATCACGAACTTCCACGATACCGATGGGATCAAGTCCGTTAGTAGGCTCGTCCAAGATCAAAAGCTCAGGATCATGTAAAATAGCATTTGCAATACCAAGCCGCTGCTTCATACCAAGGGAATATTGTGAAAACAGTTTTTTATCCTTATGAGGCAGCCCCACAACATCCAATGCATTTTTTATGGCATTGCTGCCTGGTACTCCACGGAGTCTTGCCATAATACTAAGATTTTCAGTGCCAGTTAGGTTAGGGTAAAAGCCTGGCGACTCAATTAGGTTGCCAATGCGGGAAAGAATCTTCTTTTCATTCGTACCTAAATTTTTTCCGAAAATACTTATTTCACCAGAGGTAGGTCTTGTTAGACCCAGCAGCATTTTCATTGTGGTAGTTTTTCCAGCACCGTTGCGGCCTAATAAACCGTAAATCCTGCCCTTTTTTACTCGGATACTTAAATTGGCAACACTTTTTTGTTCCCCGTACTGCTTAGTTAGATTATTAGTTTCAATTACAAGATCATTCAAGATGTAATGTCCTCCTTTATTTTATAAATCTAATTTAATACCTCAACCTTGCATAAACCTTGTACGAACCTTGAATTAACCTTGAATTTCACAGAAGAAATAAAAAACCTGCCATTCATTCAGCAGGTTTGTCGTCAATTACTGGAAATAATACTGTGAATTCTGTTTCTTGATACGGTTCACTTTGGGCTGAAATGGAACCACCCATCTTTTCTGCAAGCTGCTGCACAATGGAGAGTCCTAAGCCGCTTCCTTTTTCAGTACGTGCCGTATCACATTTATAGAGCCGCTCAAAAACATAGGGCAGATTTTGCTTGGAAATTCCCTTGCCATTGTCTGCAACGGAAATTATTACATCAACAGCAAAGAGTGAAATCTTGATTTTGATGTGAGTTGCCTGGCTATGGGAGATGACATTCTGAATCAGGTTATTGATAATCCGGGTGAAGGCATCTGTATCTAGATTTACCTTGATGCACTTTTCCGGGATTTCTATATCGAAATCAAGCCGATGCTCTTCAAAAATTGGGATCCAGTCCTTTAGTAAGCTTCTGGTAAGTTCTGCTAGCTCTACTTCCCGAATGGTAAGGGTTTCTTCATTGGAATTTAATTTAAACCATTCAAATAGTACATCTACATAGTCTTTCATATCATGAGCCCTTAATCTGGCGTTTTCGATATATTCTTCCCGTTCCCCACCAACTACAATGCCTTTTCGCGCTGCATCTAAGTATCCAATCAGAGTTGTCAGCGGAGTACGTACATCATGGGAAAGACTAGTCATCAATTGGCTGTTGGCTTTCTCCGCTCTCTTTAAGTCGATGATTTGTTTGCGAAAATCAATCACAATATCATTCATTTTATAACAGATCACAGAAGTTAAATCACTTGGCTTTGCTAATATTTTTCGATTGCTGTTGCCTTGTGCAATGTCGTCCAGTGCTTCGGAAATATCATTCAATTTCAGCTTAACCTTGCATAGTTTCCGAAAAAGCAGCAGAGTAAAAATTACAGAGATAATGGCAAGGGCAACTATAGCCACAAGCCATGAAAGCTTCACATAAACTCCATTCATTTTACACCTCCCGGCGAAAGCGGTAGCCTACACCTTTCACAGTTTGTATGTAGGTTGGATTATTTGGGTCAGGCTCTATTTGTTTGCGTAATTTGCTGATATATCCCATAATATTATTGTCATCATAGGCATAGGGCTCCTGCCATATTTCTTCATAAATTTGCTGTTTTGTTAAAATTCTGCCTTGATTTCTTGCAAGATAGCAGAGGATATCAAACTCCTTTGGGTGAAGCTCAACTTGTCCATCTTTCATTTCAACAATCCGGGTATCCAAATCGATCGTAAGATTCTCGAAGGACAGCCTATGAGGTTCTCTGACCTGGCTGTTTAAGGTTGTATATCTGCGAATTAAAGATAAAACTCGGGCGATAAATTCTTCCACGTCGAAAGGCTTTGTCAGATAATCATCGGCACCCGAACGAAGACCGTTTACTTTGTCGGTGCTTGCTGCTTTTGCCGTAAGCATAAGAACTGGGACAGCACTAACACTTCTAATTCTTTCAAGGATATGAAACCCATTTATTTCAGGTAACATAACGTCCAAGACAATCAATTGATAATTGTTCCGCAACGCTAGTGTTAAGCCTTCTGTTCCGGTATGTGCAAGTTCTGCGGCGATATGTTCTGTCTCTACACATTTTTTTAGTATATGACATAATCCAATGTCGTCATCGATAATTAAAACTTTTGTTTGCATCGTTTTTCCTCCGTCCAATGCATTTATTATATTTCTTATGACAGAAATATACAAGGTTCCTTTAGGATAGAAATAATCATGGTAGGTACGCAGCCATATATTGGTATCATGCAGGGGGAGATCTATGTAAGCCCTTGTAGGCGGATGGCGTAAGGCCATATCTCTTTTTAAAGGATCGTCCAAAATAACGGTAATCATTATATCCCACCAGATAAGCCACCTGTTCCATACTTAACTGGGGCTGGCTGATGAGGAGCTGAGCGGCCTTTTCAAGACGTATGGTATTGACATATTCAAGCGGAGAGGTTGAAAAGTGCTGCTTAAAAAAGGAAATAAAATAGTTCGGATGCAAATGCACCAGATTCGCCATATCCTTTAACGTGATGGAGCTTTGCAGATTCGATATGATATAGTTATTTATTTTGGTTTCAAAATGATCCTCATCCAACGGCATCAATTTTTGGGAATCAATGTTTTCGAGAAATAGCTTAAATAATTCCATAAGAATTGCTTTCTCCGTCAAGATGTCGAGGGGGGTTACTGAAGAATCGAGTTGAATCAGACGCTTGAAAAGAGGGGCGGCAATTGCTTTGTTCGGGGTACACTTTATTGACTCTGGAGAATAAGCGATTTTTTGTTTTCCGCTGAAGGCTAAATCAAAGTGGCACCAATATTTTAGCACGGGTTTTAATGGGTTGTGAAGGTAAGTATGCTTTGTATTGGCAGGAATCATAAATAACTCCCCCGCCTTCGGATGATAGGTATCTCCGAGAATTATAATTGTGGCTTCTCCTGCTTCAAAGTAGTAAAACTTGTTATATCCGTAGACGCAGTCTGTTTCACCCCAATCAGGTGCACATACATTATAGCCACGCAGCAGGCATTTCATTGTAATTGTTTCAAAGATATTTCGATGGTACGATTGTAGTTCCTGTACGGGATTCATATCTTTAACCCTCATTTCATCGTGGTATATATCTCGTTTCGTTGTTCTAATAAATACTACAATAATATATTAATTTTGTCCACATGGATATTAATTTTAACCATTACCGAACCAAACATTGATCTTTATAATAAATCATACAGAACACACAATGGCTGGAGGTAATCGATTATGGAGAATAAGGTGTTAGACTATTTAAATCGGATTGAAGAAGTAATTCAAACCGGATACTACAAGGATAGCTGGGAATCGCTGCATTCCTATCCGGTACCAAAATGGTATGAAAATGCTAAGTTTGGTATTTTTCTGCACTGGGGTGTATACAGTGTTCCGGCGTTTGGAAGTGAATGGTATCCAAGACTGATGTATATTGAAGGAACGAAGGAATATGAGCACCATATCAAAACCTACGGTGCCCATAAGGATTTTGGATATGCGGATTTTATACCAATGTTTACGGCAAAGTCCTTTGATGCAAAGGAATGGATGGAACTAATTAAGGCCTCCGGAGCCAAATATGTCATGCCGGTTGCAGAGCATCATGATGGGTTTCAGATGTATGACAGTGAGTTGTCTGATTGGAATGCTGCAAAAATGGGACCTTGCAGGGATGTATTAGGAGAGTTAAAGGCTTCGTCGGAGCAGGAAGGTATTGTATTTTGTGCTTCCAGCCATCGGGCTGAAAACTATTGGTTTTTTGGTGGTATACGTGCGGTCGATTCGGGAATGCAGGAAGAGTTTCAGGAGCCATATGGCTATGCCCATCCGGCCTATTCCAAGGAAGATTGCATGAATGAGCTTTCCCACGACATCTATTCGGTTCCGGCCTCCAAAGAACATCTGGAGAATTGGCTGGCAAGAACCTG
>JAEWMZ010000404.1 GCA_023392995.1 Bacillota bacterium | reverse complement strand
TAGCTCTATTGTTGCATCGACAGAAAAATCATATTCAATTTTTTAAAACCTCCTTTCTTTTGCCAATGGCAATACCGGTAGCCTCTATTGCGCTATTGTGGAAGCTGCTCTTTCACGAGCAGGGCTTATTAAACAGATTTCTTTTAAGCCTGGGTGGGGCAAAGATTGACTTCTTAAACACAGATCGAGCCTTTTGGATCCTGGTGCTCACCTATTTGTGGAAGAATATGGGGTATGACCTGGTGTTATGGCTTACGGGCTTAAATGAAATAGATGAGGAGCTCTATGAGGCGGCAAGTGTTGACGGTGCAGGAGGCTGGGAGAAATTTAGATTTATTACAATTCCCAAGTTGTTGCCTACGGTGAACGTAATTGCTATTCTGTCCTTTGTCAATTCCTTTAAAGTATTTCGGGAGGCCTATCTCATATCGGGAGATTATCCCCAGGAAAAGATCTATATGCTGCAGCATCTGTTCAATAATTGGTTTCTCTCGCTGGATATCCAGAAAATGTGCGCTGCCGCGGTTATGTGTGTGGTACTGTTCTTAATCATAATACTATTTTACATCAAATTAGACAGGGATGAGGGATGACATAATGAAATTCAAAAATATAATAGCAACCTCATTGCTTTTTCTCCTGACCCTCTTTGTATGGCTGCCAATCTGGATGTTGTTCACCGGTTCTTTTCTGGGAGCGGATGAAGCCGGTAAAAACATCGGGCCGATTCTGAATCAGGCGAAGGGGATGGCAAACTGGTCGTTACTGCCCCAGTATCCGACGCTGCGTCCTTATGTAGAGCTTCTTCTGGATTCACCAAGTTTCTTTGTGATGTTTTGGAATTCCTGCATTCAGGTATTTCCGGTATTGGTGGGGCAGATTGGAATTGCTGTTCCGGCTGCCTGGGCTTTCGCCAGATTTGATTTTAGAGGAAAAAAGCTTCTGTTTACAATATATATGATCTTAATGCTTCTGCCGTTCCAGGTCACAATGGTATCCAGTTATCTGGTATTGGATCGGTTTCACTTCATAGACACGCACCTGGCTATGATACTGCCGAATCTGTTTTCCACATTTCCGGTATTTATCCTGGTGAAGTTTTTTAAGGCAATCCCGGGTTCTTACATCGAAGCGGCAAAGTTAGATGGTGCGGGAGAGGGATATATTTTCTTTCGAATTGGAGTTCCTTTAGGAAAGCCAGGAATTATCTCCATCGTAGTACTGGGCTTTTTGGAGTATTGGAATGCCATTGAACAGCCAATTACCTTTTTGGCAAGAAGAAAGGAGCTTTGGCCATTAACCTTGTATCTGCCGGATATCACTCTGGAAAGAGCGGGGCTGGCCTTTGCTGCATCGGTTATTATTATGATACCGGCGTTACTGCTTTATTTATGGGGGCAAAAATATCTTGTGCAGGGGATTGCGGCCTCGGGACTAAAAGAATAGGAAGGGTATATCATTTTTATGGAACAGAAATTAAGAAAATTAATCATTGGTTTTTTTATCGTAATGCTGGGCTTAACACTCCTGTCCCGGGCAGCAGCTTCTGTCATGGTACCAAAAGCCAAGACGGCAACAGCGCAAGAGGGAAGCTTAACCTATAAAATAACGGGGTCAGGAATTATAAAGGAAAATGCAAAAAAATACATAGAGTTGATGAATGGATATAAAATTAGTCAGATTGGGGCAAAGGAAGGACAGACCGTCGAGAAGGGTGAGGTGTTATTTTCTTATGATCTTGATCAAATGAAGGAGAAAGAGTCGGCTCTTGTAAAAGAGTTAAAGAAACTCCAGCTTCAATATGAAAAGACACAGCTGGGAAGGAAGGATTCCGATTCACTCAAATCAGAGAATAAGACAGAAGAAGCACAGGAAAATAAGCAGCTGGCAGAGGAGGAGGAGAAACGTGCCGCTGAGGATAAAAAGCGTGCAAAGGAGTCACTGGAGAAGACGAAGAAAAATTTGATTACAGCAAAGCAGGAAGAATATGAGAAGGCTGCCTCGGATTATGATGATCAGCTGAGTGCGGAGGAGGATGACTTGATTAGCGCCCAGAGAAAGGTTGATGATGCAAGGAAAGCACTGGAAAACCTGCTAAAACCCAAGGTAAAGCTTCAAGAGACACTGACAAATTATAGAACAGCAGTCGAAGGGAATAAAGAGGAAGCAGTATCGAAAGCCTATTTTTCCATTTTTGACCTTTATTATGATGGAACCTATCAGGAGCATCTGCGTGCTGTGGAAAAGAAAAAAGAGGAGTTAAGAAGAGCAAACGAAGACTTAAAGGATATTTCGATGGGATGGATTGACGGCAAGGACTGGGACACCATTGAGAAAGAAAAAAGGATTGCCGGGCGAACAGTATCCGATCTTCAAAAAGATCTGGATATCCTGACCAAAGAGGACACGGAGCTGGAGAAGGCAGTGGATGTATACCGGCGAAGTATCCTAAGGACAGAGAACTGGAACGTAGAGGATGCGGAAAACCTTCTATACGCAATAATCTATAAAAAGATGAAGCTTGATGAGGATAAGATTAACGATGCACAGACAAGTGTTACGAGGGCAGAGGAAGATCAGGAGCAGGTAAAAGCACAGTGGGATAAAAAAGAAAGGGAAGTGCTGGAGAAAAAGAATAAGCTTTATAGTGAACTGACTGCGATGCAGCAGGATAACTACGATTGGCAGGAGGCGCTGGCAAGCAGTGAAAATGCACTTCGCAGTGCAGACGAGACACTTAACAAGAGTGAAGCGGCAGTGAAAAAAGCAGACAGGGAGCTTGAAGCGGTGGAACTTGATCTGCAAGAATCCAGTGAAAATCTGGCAGAAAGCAATCAGGCTGTCGAATTAGAGCTGAAAGCTATCACCCTCGATATGGAAGATAAGCAATCAGAAATCGATAAAGTGAAAAAGTTAATTGCTAAGAGAGGGAAGGTGACATCACCGGTCAGCGGTGTGGTCTTAAGCGCAACGCTGGAACCGGGGGTAATTCTGTCAGGGCAGGAGAGTCTGGTCATTTCTACCGGAGGTTATGAGTTATTGATGAAGGGTACAAAAGAAGAACTGAAGAATTTCAGTGCCGGTGATGAAGTTAGTATTAAAACGGAAGAAGAATACAACAAAATCACCGCTAATATTGAGAATATCGAACTGCCGGATCAAGACGGAAATATAAGCTTTACCGCACTTTTGCCGGAGGATCGCAGCTACCGGGTCGGAGGGAGTTTGGAATTTGAACTGCAGAAAAATTCAAAGAATTATTCTGCCTGCATTCCAATTCAAGCCATAAGGGAGGATACAAGTTCAAAATTTGTATTACTGATCAGAGAAACGAATGGAATTCTGGGCAAGGTTGAGACGGCCTTTCGACTGGATGTCACTATTACGGCGCAGGATGAAAAATCAGCCGCAGTGGAGGCAGCTTTGTCAAGGGAGGATGAAATCATAGTCAGCAGCAGTAAAAATATTTCTGAAGGGGATCGTGTACGTGTGGTTAAAACAGAGTAAAAAGAAACTGGGAGGCATATTTTTTCTGCTGCTGTTGATCATTCTTTCCATGCAGCAAATCCGAGAGGTATCCGTATTAAAAAGTCGGTATATGGCGGTCGGGATCCGGCTGACGGATAGTGAAGTGACAAAGCGGCAGGTTGACCATGCCTTAAAAATGGAGCAGGAAAGAAATGCTGATTCCCTGCCGGATTATGCTATATGGAGGCAGTATGACAAGGCTGAGGTTAAAAATACGGCTCTGAAACGCAGTGTTAAGGTAGCACCGATGCTGGTATCGGGTAATATGGGGCTGGTAGCTACGTTCTCGTTAAAAAGTGGAAACCTTCCGTATGGGGAGGACAGTAAGGGCTGTATCATTGATACAGACACAGCGTTTCAATTGTTTGGCACGGAAAGTGTGGATGGGAATACCCTTGTCTATCATAATAAGACTTATTACATCAGAGGTGTGGTGGAAGCCGCAGTTCCAGTGCTTCTGATACAGGAAACAGGAGCAGATGTTAAATACTCCAATTTGGAGCTGCTTTATTCAGATCAGGAACGCGGAGAAGAATTTGCGCGGAATTTTCTGGTACAGAATGGATTGGCTTCTGACTTTATCGCAATTGATGGTTATTTTTACAGCAAATTGATGAATGCTGTTTTAGCACTTCCCTTATGGCTGTTATTTATATCCGGTGTTTTCTGGCTGATGAAGCAGTTCTTAGACAGCACAAAGAGTATCAGTATACTGAGAACCATCTTATACGGAGGATTTTGCTCCATTCTTTTGCTCGGATTCTTAATGCTTTTATATCAATTTGCAGGAGCACCTTTTTATTTGCCGGAAAAGATGATACCAACAAAATGGTCTGACTTTGATCATTGGGAACAGCAATATAAATTAATAAAGAATCAGATTATTCAGATCAGATATCTCGTACCAAACCCTAAGGATGTATTACTGGTGGATGAACTTTTAAAGCTTCCCTATCAATTCTGCTTGGAGGTAGTTCTGTATGCCGCAGCTTTGATACAAGGTGCAGCCTGGTCGGAACCGGAAAAATAACAAAATTTGATTAATTGATCAAATGTGATTGACAAATGGAACGTATGTGTTATACTAAGAAAATATTAAACAGCGATGGAGTTGTATGTATCAGTACATACAACTCTTTTTTTACAACAAGGGAGTTGTATGTATTATACATACAGCTTTTTTTTATTGATACAGTTCCGAATTTCGCAATTCAGGCAAGTTTAAGAACGATCCGATTTTTTATAATTGCTATTTATAGTCAGAGAAAATTGAATTCATAGTTGTTTATATTTAAGGTAAAATTATTTGTATCTGATGAAAATGAATATAGTTAAGACAGGTACTTGTTTAACAAAGGGGTTGAATGTGTTCTTAAGCACATCACCCCCTTTTTTAATTGTATAAACAAGTGAGGCAGTTGAAGAATGCTCTCGGCCGCTGTGTGTATTGAGCAGCCAGATGACTTGCCATGATATCGTACAGCAAAACGATAGAATGTTATTTATTGTACATGTGCCGAAGGCATTATGTTATAAAAAGGTCAAGAAGAAATGAAAATCAATAGGAGGCAAGAAGAATGAAAAAAGTATTTAGTTTATTAGTGGTACTGACCCTGATCATTGGGTTGGTAACCGGATGCGGGACCAAGAAAGAGAGTGAAAGCACGAGTGCCCCGGAAAGCACGACACCTACCGCAGCAGCAACGGAGAGCGAGCCTGCTGCTACGCAAGCTCCTGCTCCTGCAATCAAAGTTGGTGTGATCTACATTGGTGATGAGAATGAAGGCTATACGGCAGCTCATATGGCTGGTATTGATCAGATGATTGAAAATCTCGGGTTATCAGCGGATCAGGTAATTGAGAAAACTAATATTGCGGAAGACGAATCCTGTTATGATGCAGCAGCTGATTTAGCGGAGCAGGGCTGTAATATTATCTTTGCCAACAGCTTTGGTCATGAAAGCTATATGATTCAGGCGGCAACCGATTATCCGGACATTCAGTTCTGCCATGCAACCGGATATCAGGCTGCTTCCTCAGGCTTACCAAATATGCATAACTACTTTACCGCAGTTTATGAATCCCGTTATGTATCCGGTGTAGTTGCCGGCTTAAAATTGAATGAAATGATTGAAAGCGGAAAGATTACCGCAGACAAAGCCAAGATGGGCTATGTTGGTGCTTATCCTTACGCAGAGGTTGTATCCGGCTACACCTCCTTCTATCTTGGAGCAAAGAGCGTATGCCCTTCTGTGACTATGGAAGTACAGTATACCAACAGCTGGGCTGATATGACAGCGGAGAATGAGGTAGCAACCTCTTTAATTGCCAACGGCGCAGTATTAATCAGTCAGCATGCAGATACAACAGGTGCTCCTACTGCATGTGAAGCAGCTAATGTACCGGTAGTAGGTTATAACGTAGATATGACTTCAGTAGCACCGAACACAGCATTAACTTCAGCTACGATCAACTGGGGACCCTATTATACTTACGCTGTAAAGAGCGTGATTGATGGTACTGCAATTGCTACCGACTGGTGCCAGGGCTTTGCAGATGGTGCGGTAGGCATTTCACCTTTGAATGAGAAAGCTGTTGCAGCCGGTACTGCTGACAAGGTTGCTGAAGTAGAAAAAACCTTAGCAGATGGAACCTTCCATGTATTTGATACCTCCACATTCACAGTTGGCGGATCTTCCATTGAAGATTTAGTCGCAGCTGGCGGTGACTATGCAAAATATGCAGACTATGTGAAGGATGGATATTTCCATGAATCCGAACTGATCTCTGCACCTGCTTTTGATTTAAGAATTGATGGAATAACAGAATTAACCAAATAATCGAAATATAGTTGATCAATGTTGAATAAAGATTGAATAAAGATTGAATAGAGCTTGAATAAAGATAGGATAGGAAAAAACCTGTTCCTATTATGAGATCCACGGCGCAAATGCAGCGCCTTTATGAGAGGTGAGAGAGCAGCTTCTCATAACTTATATTCTGCGGAACTGCATGATATGCAATATGGAATTGCTCATCTGCAGTTCCGCAAATTTATGTTACAGGAGGACTTTTTGTGGAACAAAAAAACGCAATCGAACTTAGGAAGGTTACCAAGCGTTTTGGTGAGGTCGTGGCGAACGACAATGTTAATCTATCCGTCAGAAAGGGTGAAATCCTGTCCATCCTTGGGGAGAACGGCAGCGGAAAAACCACATTAATGAATATGTTGTCCGGAATTTATTTTCCGGATGAGGGACAAATTTTCATTCATGGAAAGGAAGTTACCATTCGTTCCCCTAAAGATTCCTTTTCTCTGGGAATCGGAATGATTCATCAACATTTTAAACTGATTCCTATTTTAACTGCGGCTGAAAATATCATTCTTGGACTTTCTGGCGAAGAACGGCTCAAGATGAACCGGGTAACCGAAGAGATCAATCAGCTGACGAAGCAGTATGGCTTTGAACTGAATCCGTCTGCCAAGGTATACGATATGTCAGTATCTCAAAAGCAGACGGTTGAAATAGTAAAGGTGTTATATCGAGGCGCTGATATATTAATTCTGGATGAACCAACGGCTGTTCTTACCCCGCAAGAAACGAAGCAGCTGTTTGAGGTGCTAAGAAATATGAAGAAGGCAGGAAAGTCCATTATTATTATCACCCATAAGTTAAATGAGGTGTTGGAATTATCGGATCGTGTTTCAGTGCTCCGAAAAGGAAAATACATCGATACAGTGAACACTTGCGATGCTACCGTGGAATCCTTAACTGAAATGATGGTTGGGGAAAAGGTAAGCCTGGATATTGACCGGACGGAACCGGTGGAGCCTTGCAAGCGTATCGAAATGAGAGGTATCACCTGTAGGAACAAGGAGGGGCTTACTGTATTAAAGGAAGCTTCCTTTACTGCCTATAGTGGAGAAATACTGGGAATAGCGGGTATCTCTGGAAGCGGTCAGAAGGAGCTGCTGGAATCCATTGCCGGACTTCAAAATATTGAGAGTGGAGAGATTCTCTATTATGCACCCGAGGGAACGACGGAGAAGATCTCTGATATGAAGGCAGCAGAAATTCGAAACCTAAAGATTAATCTGGCCTTCGTTCCCGAGGACAGACTCGGAATGGGACTCGTGGGTTCCATGGATTTAACGGATAATATGATGATTCGAAGCTACAAAGAAGGAAGACATTTCTTTACGGATCGTAAAAAACCAAAGGAATTGGCTCTGGATATTGTGAAGGAGCTGGATGTAGTAACCCCCAGTGTTGAAACACCGATTCGCAGACTTTCCGGCGGAAATGTACAGAAGGTACTGGT
>JAEWMZ010000358.1 GCA_023392995.1 Bacillota bacterium | reverse complement strand
TTCAAACCAGCACATAACAGCAGCCCCAGAATTGCAGTAATATAGAGCAATTCATTTGCCTTTTTTATATCCGCTATTTCTACCGGTCTGATATTATCCCCAATGGTTTTCTTGGGATACAGCTTTCCAAAATAATACGCATCGCCAGCAAGCTGAATCTCCAGCGCACCTGCTGTGACTGCCTCTGTATGAGCTGAATTCGGGCTGGCATGATTATAACGATCCCTGCGGTAAATGCTCCAGGCTTTTTTTGCAGGTAGCCCTCGGATTGCAGCTGCAACAATCATCAAATAGGCAGATATTCTCGCCGGAATGTAATTCACCAAATCGTCAAGTTTTGCCGCCGCTCTGCCGAAATAAAGATATTTATCATTCTTGTAACCTACCATGGAATCCATCGTATTCACGGCTTTATAGCAAAAGCCCAGTATGGGTCCGCCAATTGCCATAAAGATAATTGGTGCGATACTGCCGTCCGAAGTATTCTCGGCTACGGTCTCCACCGCAGCTTTCACAATTCCTTCCTTAGAAAGCGGTTTTGTATCCCTTCCCACAATCATAGATACTGCCTTTCTTCCTCCCTCCAGATCACCGGCCTGCAAGGCATTATGCACCTTCATGCTTTCCACCTTTAAAGACTTTGTGGCTAAAAGCTGATAGCACATAATCGCCTCCAGAAGAATTCCTGCATATCGATTCCATCGGAATACCAGAACTAGCAGTACCGTCGGTATTCCCGCTGAGATGCCCACGACCAGTATGACTAGCAAAACTCCTGCCAACAACTCCCCTTGCTTTGTCTTTGGAAAGATCCTGCGAAGCAGCTTTTCCGTCACTGAGATCAGATTTCCAATTCCTCTGATCGGATGCCAAAGCCAATAAGGATCTCCAAGGATCAAATCCAACAGAAAGCCTATTATTAAGGCTATGAATGAATATTGCATATATTTATTAATCTCCCCTCTATTCTATTAATGCCCTTTAATCTACTCAGGCTGTTCAGCTCTTTCAGATCGTTCAACCCTTTCAGATCGTCTATTCTATCCAGCTCTTCAAACTCAGCTATATATCCATTGCCGTTTTCCACCTGCCAGTAGTAATAGTCTTGTCTTGTGTCGGCATATTGCTCCAGGATACTCATAATTGTACCTCCGTGAACCACGAGTGCCACTGCCTGACAGCCTTTCTTAATACTATAGCTGATTACCTTCTGAAATTCCATAATGCAACGACTCTTAAAAGCCGAAACCTCTTCTCCTCCGGGGAATGCCATCGTTCCCCCACTGTCAATCCATTCCTGATACTTCTTATGTCCGGACAGCTCCTGGTAGTTCTTATTTTCAAATTCTCCGAAGTTACATTCTTTAAAGTCCTCGCATACCGTAGGTACTAGCTCTGGATAAATGAATGCTGCGGTCTGCCTGCACCGGATAAGCGGGCTTACAAAGACCTCCTCCACCGCCGGGTAGCTCAGCTGCTCCAGTTTAGGAATTGCGGGTTCATACAATTCTTCGTCGGTAACTCCAATGTAGCGTTTTAATTGATTTCCATAGGTGGAAAAATGTCTGATGAATACCACCTTAAGCATGCTTAATCACCGTTCCTATTCCGCAAATCACTCGATGAACCTCCTCGGCAGCAGCTGCAAGCTGGCAGCAGATTCTTCCCGTGACCTCCCGGTAATTACGATCGTGAGCCTCCATCGGAACTATACCACAGCCCAGTTCATCCACTAATATTACTATGCCCGGATTCGCTGTAATTAACTGCTCAACCAGTTCCTTCACATCCTGTTCTTCCCAAAGCATTCGGTCTATCCATCGATGAAAATGATTCACCGCCTTCGCTTTCAAAAGTTCCTCCCAACTGCAGATGAGTCCGTCCACAACAGCCTTGTCATCTATATGAAGTATATTCTGTGCATAATCAAGCTTTCCCTGAAAAGCACCTCCTGTGATCAACCGCATAATTTACCTCCTACTACTGCACCTATTACAATCATCAGCTCACATAATTGCAGGAAATATCCCGCCAAATCTCCGGTAATTCCTCCAAACTCTTTTACTGACATTCGATAATAATAAGCAAACAAAAGCAACACTCCAAGCAAACAGATCACAGCCAGCCTCCAATTGATGAACAACATGGAACAAGCTGCTGCCAGGATGAACATGATCATAACAACTCTGGTTCGCTGCTTATGCGCCTCACTGGAGAAGGTCGCAGCTAAGCCGCTGTTCTTTGCCATAGGAAAGCTTACTACCGCCAGTCCGCTGAACGCCCTTGAAATTACAAACCCGATTGCAACAATCGGAATTGCCTCGTTACTTAACTCATACCAAAAACCAAAGGTCAGCAAAAAATAACTTACGCAGGCAATTACTGCAAATGCCCCTGTGTTGGGATCCTTTAAGATCTCCAGCTTCTTCTCTCTCGGCTGATAGGAGCTTAAGGCATCCGTCGTATCCATAAAGCCATCCATATGGATCCCCCCCGTTAAAAGAAGAGGTATTAAAATAACAATTACCGTATAAAAAATCCTGCTCATAGCCAGAGCAGAAAAAAAACTGCTCCAAAGATAAACCACTCCGCCTAATACCACACCAACCAATGGAAAAAAGCACATAACATACTTCATATTTTCCTTTGACCACTCTACCTTTGGCATGGGTATTTTGGAATACATGGAAAAAGCAATGACTAAACTACTTACGATCTGCTTCATATAACCGAAACCTCTTTTCTTTGCATTTCACATTCCTACTTCATCGCGTTTGTCCGATAGCAACAGCGGAATCCCATGTACTACCTCAATCACTTGATCAGCATAGCTGCTGATGCAGCAATTAATCCTCCCAAGGACGCGTAAATACTCTTTTGTCGCAGAGTCGTAGCTGTCCCCATCCTCAAACACATTGTTGGTTACAATCACCAGATTTTTTGCTTCTCTTCCAAGCTTCTCCACTCCTCTTAGAATGGCTTCCTCCGTATGTTCCTTGGCACCGTCCTCGCTAAACATCTCATTCGCCGCCAAATTTGACATGCATTCCAACAACACAGAGGTATTTTGGGGTATCGTAAGCTGCTCCAGCGCTACATACCTCTCAAGGGTCATAAAGCCCTTATCTTTCCGCATTTTCTGATGTCTGCCAATCCGCTGCCTAGTCTCTTCCCCAAAGGGCTGCATGGTGGCAACGTAGAGTAAATCTGTTCCATCCTGCTTGCTCAGTTCGACGATTTTGTTTTCCGCATACTCTGATTTTCCGCTTCCGCTGCCCCCGATAATAACTCCTATCATATTTATGTCCATGCCCCTTACCACACAAATTGCCATGAAAATACGGGCATGAACCCTGCCTCCCTTCGTTCGTTTATTTTATTTCTTCAACCTTCCCGACATGCTGCCATAGGCAGCACAAAAATAGGGCGAAGAACGCTGTATTTTCCTTCCTCCAAGTGTGAAGTATAGAACTTCTTAGGCGGTTACTTTGGCGCCTTGGAATTTTCTTCACGCTTTTCTCTTTCTTGTATTTTTATAGTTTGAGATCACAGTGGCTGATACGCCTCGATATCAACCTGTTCAAAGGTGCTCATCTGATTATATACCGCAAGTCCCATATCCAACAAAGGAAATAGTGCAATTGCTCCAGTTCCTTCCCCCAGACACATATCACATGTGATATAAGGCTCCAGACCAAGCGCCTCAAGCAAAAGTCTTCCGGCATTTTCTTTCGACTGATGAGATGGCATTATGTAATGAATTACCTCCGGCTCAAGCCGAAGAGCAATTAAAGCCGCTACACTGGAAATAAAGCCATCGACCACCACCGGCAGCTTTAGTGCTGCTCCACCCAGGAAAAGTCCAACGATGCCTGCAATATCAAAGCCACCTACTTTAGAAAGGACATCCATAGGATCATTTTTATCCGGTCTGTTTCTTTCAATGGATTGCTGAATTACTTCTATTTTTCTTCTTAGACCATCCCTTGATAGCCCTGCGCCCTTCCCTGTAACCTGCTCTACCGGTAAATCCAGTAGAACCGCTGCTATTGCACTGCTGGTGGTCGTATTCCCTATTCCCATTTCTCCAGTGGCAATAATCTGATAGCCTGCTTCCTTCAGCTCCAAAGCAGTATTAATTCCAACTTCAACTGCCTGGATTGCTTCTTCTCTGGTCATAGCTGGCTCTTGCGCCATATTTTTTGTTCCATACGCCACCTTTTTATTACCGGGCAGCTTGGTATCTATACCAATTCCGATATCAACCGGATATACCTCTGCCCCAATCTGCGCTGCCATAATACAGGCACAGGAATTCAGATCTAAAAAATTCTCAGAAACAATTGCTGTAACCTCACTTGTAGATTGAGTCACTCCCTCTGCCACAACTCCATTATCAGCACACATAATCACAAGCGCCTTCTTCTCCAGCTTAACTTGAGAAGTGCCGGCAATACCAGCAAGCTGTATCACACCTGTCTCCAGCTTCCCAAGACTATGTAAGGGCTTTGCAATACTGTCCCAGCGCCTAGCACATGCCTCCATTGCACTTCTGTCCGGCGGTTCAATCAGCTTTAATGCTTCTTCATACTTCATCTTTTACTACCTCCAAATATCAAATATATCTGCCGATTCTGATTAAATTCTCTCTTTCCTCTGCTTTTAACCTGACTGTTTTTTGCAACTACAAAAAGGCCTCAAACAGAGCACCCCAGGGATACTCTCTTGAAAGCCTTATATTCTTTCCTATAATTACTTACGCCATTATAACAATTAATTACAACTGTATCATTGAAAACCTTGAATACACTTTTCTGTTCTACCCATGCCATTGCCGATCTGACATATGTATTTTCAGAAATATATCCTGCTCTACCGAAGTTCTTCCGTTCGGGTAATAGAATCCGTCCGAAATCTTCTGCAAATAATTCGCGCATATATTTCATTGTAATCTCCTTCTGCTCACCCTTCCCTCCGCGGGCAAACGGTCAATTCATCTATGGCAGGTTTCCTGACTTATGGTTAACTTACTCCCTGCTGTCTTCTCAGATAAATGTCTCATTCCAATCAAAATCATACCTTCGGCAGTTGAATGGATGATAACATTTCTCCAATGACAATCTCTGCAGCTTTCAAACCAAATACAGTAGCGGGGGCTGTTGCGGCATTCGACCGCATTCCCTTTTAACTTTAAAAAAGCACCATAAATTATTATCACTTCAACATTATATCGTTTTTTAATTAATTGTTCAAGCATTAAACAAAAATGCTTTGAAAAGTATACAAATGTCATAAATAACTTTCTTCACTCCAATACTTCCTTCGGGCTTAGCTTCCGTTTCGAAACAGTTTCTGCTGCGTATACAATATCTTCATTTAATGAGTTTCGCAATCAACTATGACGTGTTTGAGTTAGGAGAATATTCTCGCTAATACGCTTAACGGGACTAGTTTGTAACAGGTACTTTCTTAAATTGAATTTTTATGCTAAATTGTATATAAAATATACCTGAATAATCTTTACATTCCTATTCAAAAACATACATATACCTCAGTAACACTAACCCATGCAACAAGAAAGGAGTATCCTTCACTACATAAAGGATGATACGTGACCTCATGAATGAAAAATCAAGCTTCCATATTTATGCAATCATTACAATTGTTTTTTGGTCCTTAGCCTATGTACTAACCAAATTAGCATTACAGTATTTCACACCATTTTCCCTGGGCTTTCTCAGATATTTTATTGCCTCTTGCACACTCTTAATCATTGCCCGGTTCACACGGATGAAGCCGCCCCATGTAAAAGATTTACCTTACTTTATCCTTGCCGGAGCACTTGGTTTTTTTATTTATATGATTACTTTCAATCTGGGGCAAAAAACCGTTACCGCCTCGACTGCCAGTATCGTAATTTCTACTGTTCCTGTCCTCACCGCTCTGCTTTCACGCTTTGTTGATAAGGAAAAATTGAGTCTTCTTCAATGGCTGGCAATTGCAATAGAATTTATTGGAGTAGCTGTTCTTACGCTGATGCATGGCTTCGTTTCCATTAACATAGGACTGCTTTGGTTGTTCCTGGCTGCCTTGGCACTTAGCCTTTATAATCTCCTGCAACGAAAGCTGACCAAAAAATATACTGCCTTGCAGGCATCCGCTTACAGCATTTTCTTTGGTACACTGCTACTAGCTGTCTTTCTTCCTGCTTCTGCAAGAGAGGTATTCAATGTACCTGTAATACAATGGGTTTACCTTCTGATCCTTGGTGTATTCTCAAGTGCCGTCGCCTATGTTGCTTGGTCAAGAGCCTTTGCCAAGGCAAAGCGTACATCCCAGGTCAGCAACTATATGTTTATAACACCCTTTTTAGCCAGCCTATTCGGCTTTCTTCTTGCGGGAGAACTTCCCGAATCATCAACATTAATTGGTGGGGGAATCATTTTATTGGGTGTTTTTATCTTTAATTTTGGAGAAAAATTTTTTGGATTGCTCCGCAATAGATAAATGTGAGGACGTTATAAAAATTATTCCTAACAAGGCTCTTTATTCCTCTTCTTTCATTGATTATAATCGCAAAAAAATCACGCTGCATAATCGGCAGCGTGATAAGTACGAAATATTAATTTTCCTTCATATGTCTTATAATTCTTACTTTTTATACTTTAATTATGCTTGAGAATAGTGAATTCGCACCTTATGCTTATGCAAAATATCATTTTCAAACTTCTCTACAGCAAGTTCAAAGAATCGAAGAATTGCATCTACTACCTTATAGCAAAGGTGAATAATATACTGGACATCCTCATGAACTTCCTTAATTGCTGCTAAATATTCCTTATGAGTTTTATTAATAAAATGAATGATTTCCTCAAAGGTATGAAAGCTTTGCTCTGGAACGCGCTCTCTTTGAACATCCTCCCGCCTAACATATTCACGAAGCTTAAACTTAAGATCCTTTTCATAGGTAACATGATCCTTTAAGCTTCCATCAAAAATAGAATTGTGGGGAAAGGTGCAATAATCCGACAAATAATGAGTGATAACCCCCAAATGTCTGGCATAGTAACTGTTAATTCCTTTGTTAATATCGTACTCTGTGGTTACTTTTTTTATTTCTTCAATCAAGATCTCAAAGGTTTCTTCAATGGTATGGCGCTTTGTCAGAAAGGATGGCTGTAGATCCGGCAAAATGCTTCCCAAATAAAATGCTTTCTTATGGTCAAGTAAATCTTTAACTTGCATATTATTAACTAAATATCTAGCAAGGGAGATGTGTGATTTCTTACGCAATTCGTATGCCTCCTATAAGTACATAGTGCTTATTTACTAACTGTTAGAACTGAATTTCTTAAGACAAAAGCACTACCTAAAATAATACACCTGTTTTTTTAATTATACAATAGGATTATCCTGTTCTTATAGCACAAATCAGCTGGATCCAATACCATAATTTTCCTTTTGCTATCTAGTTCAGCTCAGTGCTTGGATTTTTTATTAAATATGAATGAAATATCTATAAAAAAACAATACAAATCTTGACATTTCATTTTCTGTTACCTATCATAATAATACTAACACTTTGTACTTTCTTAAAATAATAGCTGTCCTAACGCCTGTCTACTCTATTCTTTATTCCCTTAGGAATGACAGGAAACCCTATCTCACAAAGTGCTACATAGTTTTATTTCTACAGTTATAAGCATATGTATAAATTCTCTCTCTTGCTACTCTGATCAGCGTAAGACGGATTTATATTTGACATTGCTATAGGATTCGTTATAAAATAAGCTAACACTCAGAATCAGAACGTACAAGAAAACCAAATGATTTCTTACGAATGAATAAGATATCATAATAAAAAAAGATTAATAGGAGATGATAATTTGGACCCCAGTGATGCCATGCAACTGATTATATTGTTTTTATTATTAGTACTGTCTGCTTTCTTCTCTAGTTCAGAGACAGCTTTAACTACAGTGAATAAGCTGCGAATTCGTTCGTTGGCTGAAGACAATGTAAGAGGTGCAAAAACGGTAAGTAAATTAGTAGAAAACCCAAACCAAATGCTAAGCGCCATCTTAATTGGCAATAATGTCGCAAATATTACTGCTTCTGCCTTAGCGACTGCCTTAGTGATAAATCAATACGGAAATCAGTGGGTTGGATTAGTGACAGGTATATTAACACTTCTCATCTTAATATTCTGCGAAATCACCCCAAAATCCATGTCGACGATTTACGCAGAACAGATTGCTCTTAGGGTCTCGGGACCAATTTACTTCCTGACAAAGCTGCTGACACCAGTTATTTTTCTTATAAATAAAATATGCATCCTTTTTTTAAAGATTCTTCGATTGGATCCAACGGCTAAGACTTCCAACATGACAGAGAATGAGCTTAGAACAATTCTCGATTACAGTCATGAAGAAGGTGTAATTGAAAGTGAAGAACGACGCATGATTACCAATGTGGTGGATTTCGGTGATTCCATAGCAAAGGATGTTATGGTTCCAAGAATTGATATGGCCTTTGTAAATGTTGAATCCAACTACGAAGAGCTGGTTCAAGCCTTTGCTAAAGATAAATATACCAGAATGCCAGTCTATTCAGAATCCAGAGATAATGTAATTGGAATTGTGAATCTAAAGGATGTCTTCTTTTATAATGGAAATACAAAGAATTTTAACATATCCGATATTCTGCGCGTACCTTTTTTTACTTATGAATATAAGAAGACCTCCGAGCTTTTAATTGAAATGCGTCGCAATTCTATTTCCTTAGCCATTGTTTTAGATGAATACGGTGCTACTGTGGGCCTGATTACCATTGAGGATCTCTTAGAAGAGATTGTAGGTGAAATTCGAGATGAATACGACGATGATGAGGAAGATAATATCAAAGCCTTGTCTGAAAAAGAATTTATCGTAGATGGCTATACAAAGCTGGATGAAATTAATGAAGCTTTAGGTTTAGAACTTGAATCAGATGATTATGATTCCATTGCCGGCCATATTATCTACCTGCTGGATCATCTTCCTGACGAAGGGGAATCCGTTACCGACCATGACGTTGTGTTTACAGTTGCCTCAACCGATAAAAACAGGGTCGATAAGGTTCATATCCTTCTGCTCCCTGAAGAAAGGGAATTATTGAATGATTAATCCTGACACTGGTTATCCTAATTGGATAATCGGTGTTTTTTTATTGGCTCTGATTAAAGCTCGTGTCTCACAGCTATTAACCCGCTGTAAATCGGTTATTAATATAATCTCATATTTCTCTTAATAAATTTTCAAAAAAGTATTGACAATTTCATTTTAATTGTTTACAATCTAATTGTATCAAATGTTAAAGAATTAAAGGAGGATGTCCAATGGGATTTTATGATTTTACCGTAAAGGACGCGAAAGGGAATAATGTATCAATGCAAGAATATAAGGGGAAACCCGTCTTAGTCGTAAATACCGCTACAGGCTGCGGCTTTACTCCCCAATATGCAGGTTTACAAAAATTATATGACAAATATAAAGACAAAGGCTTTGAGATACTTGATTTTCCATGTAACCAATTTGCGAATCAGGCTCCCGGAACCGAGGATGAAATTCATACCTTCTGTATGTCCCGCTATGGAACAACCTTTAAGCTCTTTGCAAAGGTTAATGTTAAGGGCAAGGAAGCGGAACCGCTTTTTAGCTACCTGACAAAAGCGCAAGGCGGATTGTTAGGTAAGGATATCAAGTGGAACTTTACAAAGTTCCTGGTAGACCAGGACGGAAAGGTAATTAAGCGATACGCTCCCACTGCTACCCCGGAAAGTATTGAAAAGGATATTGCAAAAATAGTAGGCTAAGTTAATTATATTTAAAATAAAAAGGAACAAAACAAAAAGTAAATTAAAGTTTGCACAGAAAGGATAGGTATATTTCAACCAATATACCAGGTGAAGATTATGAGTATTTATGATTTTAAGGTATTGAACAGAAACGGCGAGGAAGTTTCTCTGTCAGATTACGAGGGCAAGGTATTGTTAATTATCAATTCCGCCACCCAGTGTGGTTTCACTCCTCAATATGATAACCTTCAGGATCTTTATGAAAAATATAGTGACGAGGGCTTTGTTGTACTCGATTTCCCATGCAATCAATTCGGCAATCAGGCTCCGGGAAGCAATGAGGAGATCTACAGCTTCTGTGATGCCAATTATGGTATCACCTTCCCTATCTTCTCAAAGATTGAGGTAAATGGCGATAACGCTCATCCCCTTTACCAATATCTAAAGAGCGAAAAAGGCTTTGCCGGCTTTGATATGTCCAATCCCATTGCTCCAAAATTAATCCCACATCTTGAGAAGATTGATCCCGATTATGCAAATAATGCGAATATTAAATGGAATTTTACTAAATTCTTAATCGACCGCAAGGGAAATGTCGTGGAGAGATTCGAGCCTACGGAAGATATGTTTGTTGTTGAAGATAAGATTAAAGAATTGTTGTAGGAGTTCGTCTGAGATCTTATACCTTACATGATTTTGAGGTTTTAAAGTTTATGGTATACAACGATGTGTACCCTAGTACCCTACTATATCCCCATATAAATAAGCACTGATTGTTCTGATTACCTTATACCAGCGTGCTGCAAGTTGATAATAAATAAAGCATCTTAAAAATATGCCTGCGATTCAGATTAAAATATGAAACCTTATGTTAGGTCGTTTCCTTATTTTAATATTTATCGCAGGCATGTTTTATTCACTATCTTGGAACCTCTGTATATACTTTTGTAACTCCTTAGGTGGTAGACAAACGCTTCCATTGCTTACATTTGGATTTCTTTTGATAATCTTTCAGTCATATATTAGCATCCAGAACCAATACTTCCATTTCCGAAAGCTTCCTAATTGCTACGGCAAAGATTGATTTACAAATGGACGCCACTTGAAATATAATATCAGCCGTTTTTTGATATTAACAATTTCTCTTCTTATTATCGGTATAGCTCACAACTATCTTACCTTCACGTATGGTAACAAAACTCACACCAGGTATTCCCCACTTGTCCATAACTTAATTTTCCGAGTTTTGCAATTACCTAAAAAAGATTCGAGTGTCAAAAGTCGGATTTATGTCTTGACACTCGAATATTAAAAAAGCTTAAAAAATGCTTAATAACTTGGAATAAAATTTATGTTTTTCTGGCTATATTTTCCACTTATTTAATTATAAGATATTTAAGTTTTAATTTAGTACGATTGTGCTTATATATCGGACTACAATATTCACCAGAAACCTAGCTATAGTTTAGTAGTTTATACTACTCTATCATTATTTATCGGAATCAAAACCTTGTATAAACACCTCTATGTTTATACACAAGTAACAAAAAATACAATGGTTTTTTTATTCTATAATTTTACAATATGTTTGCTTTTTATTTCCAAATGCAGTAATATTATTAAAAAAGTTTGTGAATTTTTTATCCAGCCTTACTATTCAACACCTTACTATCCAGCCCATGAAATTAATTCCTTAATATTCGCTAAACATAGGCTTAATAGTAGATTACCCTAGTTTACATAAGCATCAATTATTCCATCAATTATTTCATCAATTAATCCATCAATTAATTTAAATCAATTATTCATCAAGGGAGCGTTCAAATTATGAAGCAAAGGTTAATAGGAATTCTTTTTGTACTTATTTTAATTCTATCAGGCTGCAGCGGCAAACAGCCTGTTAACACAGTTAGCCCAAGCGATAACACGGCAGCAACCCCAGGTAGTAACGTAAGTAATGAAACCTCTAACCAGTCAAGTACTGCTCCTAAGGAAAGCAGTACTTCTGTAGAGGATATCCTTGCAAGATTAACCTTGGATCAAAAAGCTGCTCAGATGGTACAGGGAGCCGTATACATGGTGTCCTTTGAAGATATGAAAAAGTACTGTTATGGCAGTCTTCTTTCTAACTTTGCAGAACATACCACCGCATCAGAGTGGAAGGAAGTCATTCTTGAATTTCAGAAAAATGCCATAAGCTCAGAAGCAGGCGTTCCTTTTATCTATGGAAATGATGAGGTTCATGGTGTAAGCGCCTGTGAAGGTACCGTCCTATTTCCTCATAATATAGGTATTGGCGCAGCGAATAACAAGGACTTAACCTATCAAATGGGATTAGCGGTAGCAAACGAAGCCAAGCTGACAGGCATGCTTTGGAACTTTGCTCCGTGCTTAGCTGCGGCTCAAGATCCACGATGGGGACGAACCTATGAAAGCTACTCCTCTGAAACAGAGATCATAGCAGAGCTGGGAGCCTCCTACTCGAAAGGCTTGATTGATGGCGGCATTCTTCCCTGTGCAAAACATTTCTTTGGAGATGGCGATGTTTTATATGGTACAGGTGAAACCCTGGATGGTGAAAAAAGGCTGATTGATCGCGGTGATGCTCAGATGTCAGAGGAAGAAATTAAGGATTCCTTAAAGGTTTATCAAGCTGCTATTGATGCCGGGGTCAAGACTATTATGGTCAGCCACAGCAGTTTAAATGGAGTAAAAATGCATGCAAATGAAAAATATCTGTCCATTTTAAAAAATGAAATGGGCTTTCAGGGCTTTATCGTAAGTGATTGGGACTCAATTCATAATATACCCGGTGCTAACCTGAAAGAGCAGACGATTACTGCAGTCAATGCAGGAATTGATATGCTGATGGAGGCCTCCAACTATGAAGAATGCCGAACCTATATTGTTGAAGCAGTAAATGAAAACAAAATCTCCATGGATCGTGTGGATGATGCTGTCAGACGAATCCTTACGGTTAAGAAAGAGATGGGAATTCTGGATGACCCTATGATGGAGAAGGTAACTTCGGAGGTAAGCAGCGTAGGTTCACAGAAATACAGGGATCTTGCAAGAGCTCTGGTAGAGGAAAGCCTTGTATTATTAAAAAATGATAACTCTGTTCTGCCAATCAAAAAGGGAACAAAGCTGTTCGTAACAGGTACTGCCGCCAATGACGTCGGTGTTCAGTGCGGAGGCTGGACGGTCAACTGGCTTGGCAGTTCAGATGCAGCGAACGAGGGTAAAAAATGGGTAGCGGAAGGAACTACCATACTGGACGGGCTATATAAACTTGCTGCTGAGTATGAGCTGACCATAATCACAGACCCAGAGAAAGCCGCGGAGGCGGATCTTACCTTATTGTGTCTTGGGGAACAACCCTATGCTGAATGGAAAGGTGACAGTGCTGACATAAATATTACCGGGGAACTCGCTCTTGATGGCAATGCCAAAGCAATCGAGCACGCCAAGAACTTAGGTCATCCTACCATCACCTGCATTGTTGCAGGAAGAAATGTAATCATCAGCGATTACATGCAGCAATGGGACGGTATTGTTATGTGCTACCTGCCTGGAACTGAGGGTGACGGCATATCAAATGTGCTTACCGGAAAGAGCAACTTTAAAGGAACCTTAGCAATGCCTTACTACGCAAAGGTTGAAGATATTCGTACCGATAAGGTACTATTCCCGGTGGGATATGGCTTAAAATATTGATATCGTAATCGATAATTCTTCTAGGCAATAACACTAACAACCATAATATCAATACTAATAATACTACTAATATTAATACTATCACTATTAACACTAATAATAATGAAAGCGCAAAACCCTCTTATCTTTCAGGTATTTGCGCTTTTCTATTCTCATTTCATAAGCTTAAAAATTACTTAACAATAATATTCAGCCAAATCCTATTTTTGCTTATTCTTGCCATATCTCTGGCATATATTAATTATTACAAATTTAAGTTATATCCTAAATATTAGGTTTCATAACTCAAAATACAAAATCCACTAGAAACATATCAAGAGTTTAGCTATTATGTACTACTCTATTTTCATGCAATCCTTTTTAAACGTTGTTTTATTAGTCATTATAAATAAAAAATTCAAAGTATTTTTTATTCTATAATTTTACAATTTATTTGCATATCATTTCTAAAAGTAGTAAAATTATTGAAAGTCTGCAAATTACTTACATATGCATAAAAGGGCTTTATCATAGTTTACTTTACTTAAATATTTCATCAAAGGGAGCGTTAACTTATGAAGCGAAAAATAATAGGGATATTTTTGGTACTCATTCTGGTACTCTCGGGCTGTAGTGGGAAACAGCCTGACACCACAGCTGATCCGGGTGATACTTCGGCGGCAACTTCAAATAATACAGTAAGCACTGATACTTCTGGTAAAGCAAGTACCGATAATAAGGTAAATAGTACTTCTGTAGAAGATATTCTTGCAAGACTAACCTTGGATCAAAAAGCTGCCCAGATGGTGCAGGGTGCTGTATACAATGTAACGAATGCTGATATGAAAGAAAATTGTTATGGAAGTATTCTTTCAACCTATGGCGAGAATTCTCTGGATGCTAAGGAATGGAAGCAGCTAATCCTTAAATATCAGAAGGATGCCTTAAGCTCAGAGGCCGGAGTTCCTTACATATATGGAAATGATGCAGTACACGGTGTCAACACCTGTAAAGGTGCAGTCATCTTTCCGCACAATATAGGAATTGGTGCAGCAAATAATAAGGAGTTAACCTATCAGATGGGCTTAGCAGTTGCAAATGAAGCCAAGTTAACAGGCATGCTCTGGAACTTCGCTCCATGCTTGGCCGCTGCACAGGACCCGCGATGGGGACGTACCTATGAGAGTTATTCCTCGGAAAATGCTATTATTACAGAACTGGGGGTATCCTATTCGAAAGGATTGATTGATGGCGGAGTTCTTCCCTGTGCCAAGCATTTCTTTGCTGATGGCGATGTTTTATATGGAACAGGCGAAACTCTGGATGGAGAGAAACGTCTGATTGACCGTGGTGATGCTCAGCTATCTGAGGAAGAAATCCAGGCTTCTTTAAAGGTTTATCAAGCGGCTATCGATGCCGGAGTTAAAACCATTATGATCAGTCACAGCAGTTTAAACGGTGTAAAAATGCATGCCAATGAGAAATATATATCCATGCTAAAAAATGATATGGGCTTCCAGGGCTTTATTGTAAGCGATTGGGATTCCATTCATAATATACCTGGCAACAATTTGAAGGAACAGACAATTACCGCCATCAATGCCGGTATTGATATGCTGATGGAGGCTTCCAATTATGAGGAATGCCGCAAATATATCGTTGAAGCAGTAAATGAGAATAAAATCTCTGCAGACCGAGTGGAGGACGCTGTTCGCCGAATCCTTACCGTAAAGAAAGAAATGGGAATTCTGGATGATCCCATGATGGAGAAGGTTACTGCGGAGGTAAGCCAGGTAGGTTCAACGGAATACCGGGATTTGGCAAGACAATTGGTTGAAGAAAGTCTTGTACTTCTAAAAAATGATAACTCTATCCTGCCAATCAAAAAAGGATCAAAGCTATTCGTAACCGGCCCTGCTTCAAATGATGTAGGCGTTCAATGTGGAGGCTGGACGATCACCTGGCTTGGCAGCTCCTTCAGGACACAATCCGGCAAAGAGTGGATACCGGAAGGAAAATCAATCCTTGACGGTCTGAATGAACTTGCGGAGGAATATGAATTAACCATAATCACTGATCCTGCAAAAGCAACCGAAGCTGATATGACATTATTGTGCCTGGGTGAAAAAACCTATGCTGAATGGAAAGGCGACAGTGCAAACATTAGTATTACCGGAGAGCTTGGACTTGACGGAAATGCCAAAGCAATTGATCTTGCCAAGA
>JAEWMZ010000332.1 GCA_023392995.1 Bacillota bacterium | reverse complement strand
ATCTTCGATCTCCCAACCCCTTATTTTACAATCCATATAGCTTTTCCTTCTTTCTTATTTGAGTTAGTAAAAATTCATCTTCTTTCAATAGAATTGAATTTATTTTGGCATTCACATAAACTTTTTTTATTTCTTAATACAGGTGATTTAATGTTTATTGTATATCACCTAATCAACCCCCAAATGTTTTGTAAGGAAAGGTAACCCAAGGGCAAATACATAAATAGTAAATTCATCCGTTGCCATAACCCCTCTTTCGCCACCAAGGTTCCCTGGAATTCTGGCTTATCCGCCATGACAAACAATATGAAAAAGAGAAAGGCCATCACAAAAGAAATAACAGAGATCAATCCGGCTGTTTTATCATTTGCTTTGAAGGAAAGTATTGCTAAAAGGAGTGGCACAAACAAAAGTAAAAGAAACCCGATCACCGACCCAACTCCATGTATTATGGATGCCGTAGTAACAAAATCTTTTGTTTCGTTCACACTGAAAAAGGAAGTGAAAATACACGCCCCAACAGCAAATATGATAATAAATAAAACAGCTACGGTGATAAGAGGCTTTGACACCTGTCCGTAAGCGTTATATAGCGCAGGAATAGCAACCAAAAACAAGATACCTTCCAGGAACATCCATATATTAAATGGTATTCTAACCGGGCTATTGCTATTTCCTAATGCACTGATTGTCATTAAAGTATTATTATATCCTTTATAAAACGGTGTGAGGATAAATGGTATTAGCAGATCCCCGGAGATTGCAAGCAACAGGGCATACCAGCCATATTTAATTAGTAGTTTCATCTATCGTTCTCTCCTGACTATTTTTATTATGCGCTGAGGCATCTGCTCATTGCCAAATATAATAATTCCCTCTTAATTGCAAATTCGCGATTTACTATAATAACCCAAAATGGGGGCTCTCAATTACCGATTTCAGTTGGCACAAGCAAAAAGGATGTCCAGCGGGATCAAACATGACCCTCCAATCGTTGGAAAATTGGTTCTTTGCCATGGCTGCGCCACAATTAACTGCATGTTGAACAGCTTTTTCTAAATCATTGACGGCAAAGTCCATATGCGCCATTTGCTGCTGTGCTTCCGGTTCTTCCGGCCATACAGGTGGTTGATACGCGGCATTTCGTTGAAATAATATAGTAGGATATGCCCCCTGATTAGTACCTGGCGCGTATACACATGCATATTCTTCATCCAGAACCATTGCTTCCCATTTTAGTAATGTTCCATAAAAATTCGCTAATTCCTCTGGGTTTTTACAATCCACTGTAAATGAGTACATTTTGATTTTTAATTCATCATTCATAACCTATTACCTCCATATTATAATTTTATTGTCTATTAGATGCTTTCACACAAATGAAGCTACTTTATATATTCAGATTTTTCACTGTAGAAAATAATATGTAATATGCAATTTAAAAGGATGACATTATATGCTTTGCGTTTAATAAATGAGTTGTCTTTATTGTCATTCTATATTAAGTACCATACTTTCCGCAGCATCGACAAACCCACATTTTTTATATAAGAGCCTACCTGACTCAGTAGCATCAAGGCTAATCTCAGAAACGCCTTTTTGCCTGGCTTCCTGAATTAATACTTCCATCATACGTAAAGCAATCCCCTGTCTGCGATGGCTGCTTCTCGTATATACATTCATAAAATGAGCTCTTTTACCTCCGGGATGGTCGAAGGTAGGCAGGACGGTGATATAGCAAATGGTGGCACAACCTACTACTTCATTATCACATACAGATAACACTGTAGTTTGATGTGGACTTTTAAAGTACTCTTTCGTGCTATGGATAAACTCCTTGCTAAATACGGTATCCTCTGGCAAGTTATTTACAATTTTCAACATCTCTAGCCTGATGTTGATTACCAGATCAATTTCATGCTCTGTCGCTTTTATAATAGATGTCATCTCAGGCTTAACCACTCTTTCTATTAAATTTGATATATTTATTTTTCACAGGCGGCATATAAAAATCGTCCATAACCTATCTCTGATGCATTTTTCATTAATTCCGCATTTAGCCAAAGTGCAATATCCGCAAAGCTCCTATCTACGAAGGGCCATTTTGCATACTGTTCTGATTGATAATCCGCATCCGGCAAATCGTTTAATTTTGCAACCCATTTATCGTGCAATAAGCTTATGGTTGCTTTTGCTTTTTCAACACTTCCCGGCCAAGGAATGTCTTCTTTTTTTAAGACTCCATCTTCAAAATTGTAATCGAATGCTGTACTCCACCAATAGATTATATGCCACATAGTCCAGGCAATGCTGGACGGTCCTATCTCATAACTTTCGGTTTCGGGCCAATCTATACTCCACCCATGTTCCTGCTTGCGCACTTGCAGCCCTGTGGGGCTGAATGCCCAGAGCGCCTCTGCCTCCTCAAGTTTGTCCATATGATAAAGATAAAGCTGCCAGCACATCTCTAGCTGAAACAGTATATTCTCTTTTATTTCATGATTTTTCATTAATTGTAATGCTCCTTACAAGTATTTTCTATTCTTCAAACAGATCATCTTCATTTCTGGAACCCCGATATCCTCCGCAATCACACTACATTTTGTCATAAGAAGAAAATAGATATTCTTATTCTCATTGCTTAGACATTCGTAATTGGCTTGTCCCTTTGCAATCACAATATCAGCATTCTGGTAAATCTCTTGAAACCTCTTTGAGGTTCGATATAGAACAGTTCCAAGGGAAGAATCCCCATTACTAACTATAGTAGCGTAATCATCAATTCCAACAAAATAAGCATCTTCTTCCAAGGAATCATTGACAACCGCTTCGCCTCTCGTGGCAAAGAATACATGACAGGATGGGTTTCGTTCTTTGATCTTCTTGATCAAAAGCTTGTCAAGACAGATTTCACCGCAATTATCTCCCAAATAAAGAATCGTACTTGAATTCATAAGCTCTTGCATCAGAAGATAGGAATCGTTGATTTCCAACGGCGCTTCTTTTAATCGTAAAAAGGTGGCTTCAATATCAGAAAGCAATAGATTATGAATGGGATTAAAGTCAATAATATTACCAATAATGGCAGATCGGATAGCTTCCAGAAATGGATTTTCAGCTGCACTTATCTCCTGCTCTAAATTGGGAAGCTGCTCTAAAAACATCTTATTATAGTGTACTCTGGTCTCTTTGTAGGGATCTTCGTTCCCGGTTACCTGCTTTAATATTGTAAAAATCTCTCCAATTAATTCTGGTGTTGATGATGTATTAAAATCAACCTGGCTTAAGTAGGTAAAAACGTTTCTTAATAATTCACTCTTATCCTCTAAGCCCGCCATGTTTGCAACCTTGATTGCTTGATTGACAATACATGGTATGCATTCTTCTTGTATTTTCATAAACGTTTGTCCTTTAATATAGTAAAATAATTGAACGTTTTCAAATCAATCTCCTTTATAAATCCGAGCTGCTCGAGGAGAAGTCTGTTTATGGTCAATAAACTTTAAGCTACTCATCAAGTGAAATGTTCATCATAAAATGCACATTTACACCTGCTTCTGTAAACCCAATTTTATTATGGAATAATCTGCTTTCAGTGTTTGATAGGGAACAGTCTGAAGCAAGCATGGAACAGCCGCACTCTACCGACCATTTTTTTGCAAATGATACTAACTCTTTTGCAATCCCACGATTTCGAAATTGGAGTTTCACATAAATACCTTCAATATATCCCACAGGGCGTGAATCTATTTTGCCTTCAACATAATCGTTTCTGATCGTCAGACTAATAAAAGCAACATCCATTCCGTCGATTTGGTATAAAAATTCATTTTTATATTCTTCCTTATAAAATCCATCAAGCATTTCTTGCACTGAATGATGTGGCCATAATTCATTACAGAGTTCTGCCCAAATCAATGAATTATTATCGGTAACTTTCGTAATTGCCATGTTCTTATCCTCCACTACTTGAATTTGAGCTTTAAAACTCAAAGGTAAATACGCTGGGGTTCTTTATACTCTCTTCAACTGCAGTTACATCTACTTCTTTGATTTTGAGTTTGATACCTAAAGCAAGCTGAAGCTCATACAAACGTCCGCCTGCACATTGTCCGAAATATGCTTCAAGGGAGGTTGAAATCCCCTTTTCCAGATGCATTAAACCGTGTTTGCAGGCGAAACTGACGGTAATGGTTTTATTAATCTCGTCTAAAACGATGTCATTAAGATTGGATTTATAACCACTTCCTATGGTATTGATAAAAAGATCAAATCTTTCTCTAAGAGTTTTACTATTGTGCTCCGCTGCGAACGCCTTGCGATCCTTATCAAATTTCGTGCCGCGGCACGCACCATTTTTAGCCCATATTGAGAAACATTGCTCCTGGGTAAGATGCTCTTCCATGGCGTTTATGAATTTAGTATCACGTTCGTTCCTATCCTCGATAAGCATTATTTCCTCAAACATGGGCAGATAGCCTTGAATGTCGTTTTTCTTTTTCATGTCATTTAACATTGTTTTCATCGAAAGACACCTCCAAATGGATAATATAATATGAAGCATTTACAGTTACAGCCATTCACTGGCTGGATTATCACACAAATACAAAAATTGTACAGCCCAAAAAGTCAGGTCACACCAGATTGCATTTTTATTAACTTTATTTGCCATTCTAAAACCATGCTTCGTAATAAAACCAGTTCTTCATAATTCTTATCGTTCGACCACCATTATCTGTACCATCCGACCATTTCCACTCATCATCAGATACAGCAGAAAGTCTGCAATTCACATTTTGATATGCTGTCGGGATGTCATCTGGCGAATAATAAAAGCCATAATATGTACTAGCTGGAACAATTCCTACTCCACCATAATAAAACTGTACAATATCATTGTTACCTCTAAAAACCGACTCTACTTCTACACCTTTATAAGTCTTAATTGTCGTATCAGAATTTAGATATGCTTCTGCAATGGTCACTAATTCTTCACTATTTTGATTTATAAAGTTTTTTATTCGGTGTTCAGGATTTGTAATATACTTTACAGCGCAAATTGCCAAGATTATCAGTACTGCTGCAATTATAATCTTATTCCACTTCTTCATAACAGCATAGCCCCCATTTTTATAGAATGCTAAATTTAAATTTGTCACTGTATAACAAAATCTTTCATCCGCATTTTAAACCTATTACGAGTTTTTTTTACACATTAAAATTAGCTGCCGGATCATCAACGATCGCCATCATAACAACAGTATGAAATTCCTTACCGAAAGGATAACAACGTAATATACCTTCTTTTTCATATCGGTTCTTTTCAAGTACATGTATGGAAGCAGCATTCTCAACTCGTACCAGCCCTTGTATACGCATTAGTTTTAAGTTTTCAAGGCCAAAGGATGTAACTTTTTCTACAACCTCTGTAGCTGCTCCACGTCCCCAAAAACTTTTCCCAAAATGATATGAAATTTCTGCCATGGTCTTCTTTTGAAAGCCGCCTAAGTCCACTCTTCCAGCTATCTTCCCGGTGCTTTTCTCTTCGACGCACCATGTAAAAACGATCTTACTTTTCAATACCCTTCCGTTAATATTGTTTAGCCAATTGGATATATGAGGCTCTTTATCAAAAAGTGGGACTCCGCCTCCAAGATATTTTTGTACCTGCTCGTCCCTTAAGATATCAAAGTATTCCTCCATGTCGTTTCGTGAAAATGGTCGTAGAATAAAGCGTTGTGTCTCTAAATACGGGACGCTATCAAAATAGTCATTGAACGTTTTCAAGTCAAGCTCCTTTGTATTAAGGCCTTTTTGCTAAATATAACTCTATGGTGTCATAAACCTTTATCTTATTATTGAAATCATAAATTACATTACGCATTTCTGTGAAGAATTGTGTTTTTACTGGCTCTTGTAAAGAAATATTATCAGAATAGGTGCTTAATAAACTAATATATTCATCCGCTGTAAATTCTCTTACTTGCTTATATAAGCGACATTCTTCTTTAACAAAACCATATTCGTTAATTGTAGTGATCATTTTTGCATACCGTTCTTGTGGATTTTCACGCTCACTTTTTGCTTTTTGCATTTCTTCTGAGCTACGATATTTCGCATACACTTCTTGCATTTTTAAGTGCAAGGGATCTTCAAAACTTTTAGGTCCTGGCTTATTCCAAAAAAGCGCTATAGTTCCTCCGTTTTTTAAAGTATGATAGACTTTAGGATATCCAATCTCCTCAGAGATCCAATGAAAAGCAGTTCCAGAAAATACAAGGTCATACTTGTTGTTTTCTAACTCATATTTTTCAAAATCAGCATTTTCTATTTGAAAATTCTTATATTGGATAAATTTATTTCTCGTAAATTCTGTGAAATTACTTCCGAGTTCCAATGCTAAAAGCGAGCAGCCTGTCTTTAATATAGGTTCTGTGGCTTGTCCTGTACCACAACCGATTTCAAGACATTGGGATTTGGGATTAAGCTTTGAATGTTCTATAATATCATTAAAAAGTCCAGTACAATAGCGTGGTCTCCACTTATCATAATTTGTAACCTCACTATCAAAAGATTTTCTTAAGTCCATTACGATCTCCTTTTGCCTATAAAATTTCTCCTTTGTATAGGAACGCGAATTACGGTTATTTTTAGTCAACCATTAAGAACCACTTAAAGCCGAATTTGTCTTTTAATTCACTCATACAGGTTGCAAAGTCCGGCTTATGAGGTGCTTGTATAACAGTACCTTCTTCTTTTAAAATATCAAATACCCTCTCAACTTCTTCAACCGTGTCAAAAACTACAGCGAGAAATAATGAATCTCCTTGAATTTTCTCTCGTTCTGTGCCACCATCAGACAACCGAATCCTTTGCTTTCCTATTCTGGCTTCAGTGTGGTATATAAGGTTGGTTTTTTCATCTTTTCCCTGCCAATCGACTTCTAAATGAAAGGCTTTTTTATATAATGCAATTGCCTCCGCACAATGACCACCACAATGTAATGTTGGTATAAAAATCAAATTCTTCGCCTCCATAAATAATTAATCATTCTTATTACTCTTATTAAGCTTCAGTAATAATAATTACCATTTTTATCTCGTATCGAATATTAGAAAAGGTATAGTCAAAATGCATACGCTTCTCATTGGAATATGTCGGTTAGTATTTTGATTATGCTCTATGTATAATCAAGAACCTTCCGGCTCATTATAAGCATACCAATCAGATTCTGGCAGACCCAACTCTCGCAATATACCATTGAGGTATCCGATGTTATACATGATATGTCTTATTTGTCCGATAATCACATCAGCGTAAGTAAACTGTGGGTTATTGCCAAAAACTGAGTTACTTAGCGTTTCATCGTTGAGACGATCGAATAAGGAAGTGGTTTTTTCTTGAATTGCATCAAGATACTCCAGCATTTTGTCTTGTGATATGAATAGTCCTTCATAGCTACCTGCGTACAAATCAGTGTTATAGGCGTCTTCAAAAATCAGCGAGCGCCACTCCGTTTCATCGAACTTTTCACGCATCCAGAAATCAATATAATAAACATAATGAAAAACCTGCTGCCAAAATGGTACCTCGTTATAGGATTCTGCCCAAACCTCTCCTGGACAGACTTTTACAAGGATACGTGCCATATGAAATGTAGAGTCAAACTGATTTCGCAAAGCCTCTGTAATCAATCTGTTCATTGTTAACCTCCTGTGTAATCAGGTAATCTAAAAATTATACCTGTTAAATTAATTCAAAATAAATCAGGGTAAATACGAAATCAAATCCGTGTAATGAATTATTTCACCACCTACCCAAGACCGTTAATAAAAAAATATAATGCATTTTATAAGGCATAAGCATAGGGGAATGTGTTTCTACCATTAATTTGAACTTCTCAATCGGAACATAGGATACTTCTTTCACTTCATTATCGTAGAATGAGTACTCCTCTAAAAGAAGATCCGTTCGATAAAGGAACACATCATCTATTTCATTTTCATAATATCCATCAAGCTCTCCATACTCCCGACATGAAAAGAGATATTGGAGCTTATCTGTTTCTAAAGTAATACCAAGCTCTTCTTTCCCTTCTCGTATAGCTGCTTCTAAAGATGTTTCACCAGCGTGAATATGCCCTGAAAATGAAATATCCATCCTATTTGGGAACATAACATGACTATTTCGAGTTTGTAGCAGTATCTCATCCTTAGAATTAATAATCCAAACACAAACACCTTTATGAATATGTGCTTTTCTATGAGCTTCGTCTTTTTCCTCGGACTTACCGCTTTTTTGACCTAAATTGTCATAAATATCGATCAATTCCATACAATACAGAACCTCCATGAATGTAAACTTTTTCTTTTGTATCCCATCAGCTCATAATAATAGTAATAATGGTAACCTGGGAGCTCATAAATGTTGAAACTGCGTCCTTTATTTCATTGCATAATATTCTGTTCTAGTAATGGAATACACACTGGTCTTTTCATTTTTCTCATCTGCATACTCCTCACGCAAGGACATACCTATTTTTTCGGCAACTCTTCTTGACGGAACATTGGTAAACTTTTGATAGGAAAAAACCTCATCAAAAGCTAGGTTTTCAAAAGCATAGTTCAAACAAGCCTTTGCTGCCTGGGTCGCATAACCTTTCTGCCAAAACCTTTTATCAATATGATAGCCGGTCTCAGGGAATAAGTTTCCATCGCCATGAATGTTTTGCATGGTAATTCCGCAATCTCCAATGAATTGATTCGACTCCTTTAAAATAACTGCCCACAATCCAAAGCCGTACTTGCTGTAGTTTTCAAGATTCCATTTAATCCAGCTTCTTGTTTTAGCTTCATCAAATGCCTTAGGGTAATATTGCATGGTTTCCTTATCGGATAATATTTGGTGCCAAGCCTCAAAATCATCCATAGTCAGCTCTCTTAATGAAAGCCGCTCTGTTTCTAATATGTAATTAGACATTGCATTCCCTTTCGTAATAATTTATATTCGATAGCATTTATCTGCTATATTTTCATATCCCTTTCCTCTATACTTGTAAGTTAGGAACTATCTTTAACACAAACCCTATAACTTGTACCTTCTTTTATCTTTAACTATTTGGTTGCCAACCTAATATAATATGTTCTTTTATGCTTCCAGCTGCTCCCTTTCTAATTGGATGGCAGCCAGCATTTCAGAGGCAAATTGATCGGCAAGTACCAGGTCTGCCTCCATTATTTGATCTGTTTTATAGCAGTGCAATGCTTGTGAAATAAGGGGATGATATCTCTCCGACATATGAGCAATTCCCCACTCACCACCTTGCTGTTTTGAATGATATAGACCTTCCTTTAAAAATGCCAACACCCTGCATAAATTTAGTGTCATATACATAGGTTCCTCTGCGATAGCTTCTTTTGCATTTTCTACATCAAACCAGATGCTATCTACATAGTCCGCTTTACGAACCTCTCCAAACACATCTGCTATTGGCTCACCATATAAGACAATCCCGTATCTGTTTATGATCGTAACATGAGCAGCAAGGTCTTTATCTACTCCTCTCATATTTTCCACATAATCCTCTAAATTGTCTCTAAACCAAGGAAGATGCATTGGGGAAAAATGCAATTCAAACGGTGTTGGATATACCACTGGTTTGCAATATTCTCGCTTTACAATACTGAGTTCCAACCCCTTGGCGGGAGCCTGCTCATTCAGCAGTACAACTTGTTTCATAAAATTCGTTTTCTGAAGGTTAGTAATATCGTTTTCAATTACGAGGAGCAGGTCGATATCGCTCTTTTCAGGATTAAAACAATTCATTGCCATTGAGCCATGTAGGTAAATCCCGGTTAAATTGTTTCCTAGTAGGTCTTTTGTCATAGCTGTAAACTCATCAATTAATCTCTGATATAACATAAAATATACTCCTATTAATTCATTGATAATGACTTAAATTCTTTACTATTGGGTTCATAATTCTATTTCTTGATCATCACTTATATTCAGTTTAATCTTTTCGTTCAACAATACCTTTACTACTCTCTGTGGCTTGGAATTGCCCATGTATTTAGGATTCGCGATAGTTCCTCATTATAATCCAAGCCTAGCATATAGGCTTGTTCCTGACTGGG
>JAEWMZ010000286.1 GCA_023392995.1 Bacillota bacterium | reverse complement strand
CAATCAAATCTACATAGGTGGTCCGCATGCGTGACTTGGTTCAAAAGAAAAGTACTAAATCAGGGGCTTGAAGTTCTTATCAAGCTCCTGATTTTGAGCCCCTGACTTAGAACTTTTCTAATTTATTATATTGATATTATTGTGATTCATATAGATAATTTTGTTCTTTGTCAAATAGTACTGTATTTCATATTAACAATCAACCACATGGACGCAGGATGCAGGATATGAAATGCTCTGCACTTCACTCTAACTGATATTCGACCGCAAAACCGCGGGATGATGGATGTGAAATGCTCTGCATTTCACACTATTGTTGTCCGGTAATGCTAAAACATAGGGCAGAATGAGAACATTTTTTCACACGAATACTTCTCTGAAGAAGGCTTATACAAGATAACCAGTCCCATCATCTTGTATAAGCCCAAAAGAAAATTTATTTAGATTGCTGCTTTATTAATATCAACTCTCTATCATTTGATGTAATACCCCTTTTATTCAAGCACTGTTACTGAGCCGTGATTCCTTGAAGATTACCTGCATAAAGAGCCTTCACCTGATTTGCCGAAAGTGCCTGATCCAGGATAAGCACTTCATCCATATAGCCATAATAGGGGCTTTTGCCTGTTGTCGATTGATTCCCTATTAAAAGGTTGGAGGTATTCATATATAGGTTTGTTGCTGCTCCATAGGGAATTGACATAAATAATTTGCCGTTTACGTAGACACTATATTTATTCTGGTCATAGGTTTGAACAATCTGACTCCATTCTCCCGCCTTAACCAAATCTGTGGTTCCGGCAGTTGAGGTTGGACTCCATCTTGCGCCTTTGACATTGGATGTAGTCGATGCAGACAGTATCATCGGGCTTTGGATACCGCCCACCGGATCTCCCCACACATCGGTGGTAATGATGGTTGAGCTGTAGCATTCATTTACATTAGAGCCCTTTGAATATAGCACGATGCATTCATTTGATTTGGACAAGCTATAGGCATCCGGCTTTATCCACATAGATATCGTCAGATTGGAACGGTTTAAAAGAGCATGATTGGGGATGGATATATAGCCATCCTTCTTCGTTCCATTTGCACCAAAATAAAGGGACTTCCCTGACTTCGCATCCGTTGACGCTGTAACCGATGAAGATTTTGTTCCGTTTAAGGCGTTGGCTGAAGTATCTGCTACAGTTGATCCCGTAACATTATCAAAGTTGTAATGTGCAATAACCTGAAAACTTGCGGGTGTTTCCGTCGGTATTTCTACCGGAGCTCCCGGAACTGCGCCGGTATCACTGTATACCTGTATCTCAGCGATTCTCGGTGTATTCATAGGATCCTCCAGAACCATTCTGATTTTAGAGGTCGTTACACTGGTAAAAACATCCACCTTATTATCTCCGATTCCATAAGACGCGAAGAATGTTACCCACTGAGTTCCATCCCACTTCTCAAAGTGATAATTTCTAACCGCAGGGCGAACAGGGGTATAGTTCCCTGAGGTTGGCGGTGTTTTTATGTACTCGCTTGAAATTATTTTGTTAAAGGTCTTATTCTCTGAGAAATTAATCTCAATATACTGAGGATCTACCGTATTTGAAGTCCAATAGGTTGCTGTGTTTTGATCTACCATTGAACTGCCAGAGCTACTGCCATATTGAACGGTAACTGTTTTTCCCTTTGCATAATTTTCAGATACAACAGGCTCAGTTGGTTTTACATAAGCACCCTGTACCACCTCCTGTACCCCGATATCGGGTGCGGAGCCGTATTGAAGCGGTGTACCATAAAAATCTCTGGAGCCCATCTGACTGATATAGGTTCCCTTATCGATCAGCGGTGAGCCGGCTTGAAGCTTATAGCCCTCCCATACAGTAGCTCCGCTTAGCAGGCCATTGGCATCTCTGGTGGGCGCCTGTCCGGGATTTACAAAGAGAGGATTCGTTGTGATTTTATTCGGGTCATTTGGCTCACCTGGCTCATGTCTGCCGCTTGCAGTATAGAAGCAGTTATTACTGAATTTTGCAGTTCCATAGCTGCTTGGAGATGACTTCCAAAAGGTGGAGTTGGTGCCTGTATTGGTATCGTAAAATACATTATTATTAAAATAGTAATCCACCGCTCTAAAACGGTCGGTATAATCACTGAACTGCATCTTCGTACCATGAAACAGGAATACATTATTTAAGAAGTACGCAGGTGTTGAGTCATTGTCAAAATAACCAAATCTTATGATACGGCTTCCATCATTATCACTGATATTGTAGCGCGCTATATTGTTCGCACTTCTGCCAAGATAGGACATCCATCCCATAGGGTTATTATGGGTATAATTATACTGATAGGTGATATCTATATTTGGTGAATCGAAGTCGAAGGCAGTGCCATCCCCGTGGGTATCATTGTCTGTCGGACCGTCGTAAACCTCGTTGTTCTGGAATACCACCCCAAAGGACTTCCAGGGGTAGATACCAGCACATTCTCTGGTATATCTTTTGGACCAGCCATCAAGAATATTGTATTCCACAACTGCATCCTTGGCATCACAGATATCAATTCCGCCCTGTCCAATGTTTTTCATATAGTTATGGCCGATATATAGATTGGTGTGCCATAGATCAAATTGACTGATTTCATCCTGAAACGAAGTTTTCGTTGTTTCATTATAGTTCATGAAGGCTAAAAGATCACATTTTTCAATTCTGTTATACTGCACTCTTATATTGTCGAAGGTATACTTCGGCACTACTGAGGCTGTAAAATCGACCGTGCCCACTACATGCAGAATAATACCGCCGTTTGCAAAGCCGGGCCAGGTATTGGGGCTGTCCACATCATGAATATAACAGTTATTGATATAGATATGATGCATTGTCAAGCCCCGCTTAGCGGTATCCATATCCGCATCGTTAATAATTAAGATACCATCTCTGATATTGGTTGCTTTGCCGCTTGCATCCGTCGTTAGTGTGACAAGATCCGTATTAAAATCATCATCGTTGGTTATTTCCAGGTTATTGACCTCCCAATATTCCTGGTTTCTGAGCATGACTGCTCCTGTGGCATACTGCTGCCGTTTGATACCATCTCCATTGATACAAGGAAGACTTGTCCCTTCCCCATATTTATCAATCATGATAGGTGCTCCCTCCGTACCGGAGCCCTTCGGCCACAGCTGACCATGCCATGCGCCTCCTGCCTTGAACAAGATCTTATCGCCCGGCAAGAAAGTGGTAGCATTCACTTTATCCAGCGACCTCCAGGCATTTGCAGCACTTTTTCCATCCTTCTGATCATTTCCTGCTGCTGAATCCACGTAATAGGTAGTGCCGGCCACCGAATTGGCCTCTATTGTCTGAGTCTCCTTATCAGACGCGGCATCCGTTGCTTGTGCGGCCTGGACTTCAGTATCAGTCGTGCTGTCCGTTACTTCAGTTTCCTGGGCTTTTGTATCAACTGTGCTGTTCGCCACTTTGGTTGCCTGGGCTTCTCTCTCTGGCCCGGCGTCCGTTACTTCGTTTGCTCTGACTGACGTAAAAGGCATGTCGATTGTAAATATTGTTGCAAATACCATCACCATTACAAGAAATACTGCTAATGACTTTTTCATTCCCCTTCTCCTTTTTTTCCATTAAGATTTTAGGCAATTGCGAAACACAGAAACTTAAGCTATTGTATACACAACATAACTGTTTCAAAGCGGAAGCTCTAAAATGACACCATTTCACATCTGCCTGCTGTGGGTAACCCTTGCTAAATCAGATATCCGCTTTATGCCAGCAGACCTCAGGATGAATCCGAGTTACAATTCCATCTTTTCCTCATTTTTACCACCTCTTTTCCTTGATTCGTTTTACTGCTTCTGTCGATGCTTCATTTATTATGCAGTTTATTCATCAAGAACCCCCTATGCTAAGCACTCCTTACCTTCATGGCTCTGAATTCGTATCAGTTTTCCTTACTTAATATAAGAATAGGCATTTTTTTGTAAATTTTAAATTGACATTTTTATGCAGTCTATAGATTATTTCGCTGATTTTTAAATAACCCTCTTTTGTTTCTCTCTGGAAAAAATGAATCCGTAATAAACATGTACAATTTTGTATTTAGAATATAATAATACATACTCTATCTCTCTGTTTATTTACACTAACGGACATTCAGCCTTTAGGCTGCTCAATGCCGGATATGCTCTGCATTTCACACTATCTCAACTTAGCTTTCATGCTCCTTTATGATGAAAATATCATCTTGCTTTTGGAACTTTTTTAAAACAGTAACGCAGCATAACGCAGAGTAGGGAACCAGACGGTACATGAGTTTTCTGTTACATCCTAGCCTGTTTTTCTATTATTTTATAAATATGTTGTAATTTATAAATACCGTAGTGTAAAATAGAAATACATTTTACGAATATATCAGATATGAATCATCCCGAAAGGCACGGATAAATATCAATAATACTTCTTCTCAGAAGATTTTTCGTGGATTGATACTGATCAAAAGAAAGGAATATGAATTTTGAATGCAACAAAAGATCTAGAATCGAAAAGCGTCGGCAAGCTTCTCTTTCAGCTGTCCGTACCAGCTGTCATCGGTATGCTTGTAAATGCTCTCTATAGTGTTGTCGACAGAATATTTATCGGAAGGGGTGTTGGTTCTCTTGCCTTATCCGGAGTAGCCGTTACCTTCCCAATTACGAATATTATTATGGCGGTGGGTATGCTCGTCGGCATAGGTGCCGCCAGCGTTGTGTCCATTAAGCTGGGCCAGAAAAAGAACGAAGAAGCGGAGCGCATTGTCGGTAATGCTTTTTTACTCACTCTAATTCTCACTATCTTCATTACCATACTGGGCTTGATCTTTCTTGACCCGCTACTAAAGGTGCTGGGTGCAAGTGAGGATACCCTGCCTTATGCAAAAACCTTCTCAACGATTCTGCTTACAGGCGCTGTCCTTCAAAACGTGGGATTCGGACTAAACCCAATTATTCGTTCCCAAGGCGATGCTAAAACAGCGATGAAAACCATGCTGATCGGTGCAATCTTAAATACTATCTTGAATCCTATTTTCATCTTCGTATTTAAGCTGGGCGTTGCCGGCTCTGCTCTAGCCACCTTGATTTCTCAGGCTGTCTGCTCAATTTGGGTTGTATATTACTTATCAGCCAAAAGTATTATTCGTCTGAAAAGACATCATATGAAGCTGAATTTATCAACCATTGGCGAGATTTCCTCCATTGGAGTTTCTCCATTTATTATGCAGGTATCTGCCAGCTTTGTTACGATTGTAATTAATAAAAGTTTACAAAAATACGGCGGAGACCTGGCCATTGGCGCCTATTCTCTGATATCCTCCATTGCCATGCTAATACTCATGCCCGCCTTCGGAGTCAATCAGGGCGCCCAGCCGATTATCGGCTATAATTTTGGAGCCGGGAATGCTGCTCGGGTTAAGAAGGCCTTATTTTACTCCATAATTGTTAATACCTGTATCACCGCCCTTGGCTGGATTTTAATTGAGTTATTTCCGGTTGCAATCATTAAAATCTTCAATGGTGATGATACTGAATTAATTCACATTGCCTCGAATGGACTGCGGTTGTATCTATTAGCTATCTTTACCGTAGGAGCACAATCGGCTTGCATTAATTATTTCCAATCCATCGGAAAGGCACTGATTTCCATGCTTCTAAGTCTGCTGCGTCAGGTTATTATATTAATACCACTGGTATTAATCCTGCCTCATTATCTCGCTTTGAATGGTATCTGGGTCGCAGGCGCCACCTCGGACTTTTCTGCCTTGGTTATCTCGGCGATAATGCTTATGCTGGAGATAAGAAAATTAAACGCATCCGCTACTGTAGCTATTGCAGAGCATCGGTAAGCTTTGATCAACTGGTTTAAGCAAAACAGAGTAAAGTAAAGCAGAGAATTGTCTGTTCATTATGATAAGCTCCCATCAAAGCGACAAGGAATCGTAACTTGTTGCTTTGACGGGAGCTTATCCGTTTATAGTGCCGCTGCATTTCATCATATCTCGAATCGGGGTAATATTTCTCTTTCCATAGTATGCAGAGCCACATCCGCCCCTTCCTTAATCTCTGCCAGATATGTTATCATAAGCTGTCGTTTTGGGAATACGAAGCATTTTTGTCCCCATTTTCCGCTGATTAGAAATCCGTCCTTATAATTCCAGAAGTAATATCCGTAACCGCCTTCTCTGTTCATCTGCTGGATCGCAGTAGCTTCATTCACCCACTGTTCCGATAAAATTCGATTTCCGTTATATACTCCCTTTTGCAGATATAGCTGACCGAGTCTGCTAAGCTCATTCACCGTTAGCTGCATCCCGGATGCACCGTAAAAATGGCCGGAGGGACAGTTCATGTATTCAGGGTTTTCAATGCCCAGAGGCTCCCATAATCTGCTCTTTAAATACACGCCAACATGTTCTCCGACTGCCTTTTCCACTGCGACTCCAACAAGATAAGCCGGTATATTGGAATAATGAAAAACCGGAGTCTCATCAAAGGGAATGGAGTAGGATAGCGCTTCCCTTAACCAGTTATCGCTCTCCGCCCGAAACGGATAGCCCGGGACAGACATTGTAAGAAGCCTTTTGATACTTATCTTATGCAGTACCTGCAGCTGCTCCTCCGTAATCCCGCTCGGTATCTCGTCTTTCAGGTAATCATAAACGGAAGCTTCAATTGAAAATTTCCCCTCTGCCACCGCCAGTCCAACTGCGGTAGAGGTAAAGGCTTTGGTTGCAGAATAGATAGGGTGACGCTGTGTTGGGACAAAATCATACGAATCGATAACCTGCCCTTGATAAAACACTTCGATTCCATAGATTGACCAACCGTTGTCTTTCACCCTTTGTATGAATTTCTCAAGCATTTTTCGTTTCCTCCCGTTGTCTGCCCGATTGCATTTATTGTATTATACTTCATTTCATAGATGACTTCCATGGTCAATGTAATTATCTCATTGTATTATAATTAAGTCATACACTCACAGGATATTTATTGAATAAATTTATAATCATAATGATTAGAACTAATACACAAAAACGAACCCAGCCTCGGAAATTTCACCGATAAAGGGTTCGTTTTCTTTCAGCCTTAAGGTTTCTTTAAGCCTTATAAAATTCCTTCAATGCCCTTGCAAAATACTCCGCTACTCCTTCTCCGTATTGCGCATCGGTTGCAGCTTTCATTTTATCTTCACTAAGGTAAAGCTCTGCCATTTCCAGCAGCATCAGCTTTACATCCGGCATCTGATACAACTGTTTTGCAACAAAATCATACTCACCTATGATTGCTTTCACCTCAAAGGCCGCCACATCTTTTCCCTTTTTCTCTGCCAGTCTGCGCATAATTGAATCAATGCGATTCTGATACGCCTGCATAACCTCAGAGCCCATCGGCTTACCTGCTTCCAGCATCACAGCTTTATCTCCGTACCATTCTATTAGCTTTCTAAAGTTCGCTTGTGCCTTTTCATCACTTGCACTATTGATAAAATGTGTATGAAATTGCTCTAAATCACCGTACTCTTGTTCAAATACCTCCAACTGCTTCGAATCCATCTGTGTCACCATCGTTTGGTACAATTCTTCAATTTCGCTCTTACTAATTACGTTCTGATCCATTTCCTTCACTCCTTTCAGAATGTCTTCCATGCCAAGAATCAACCGGTTGAGTCTTTCCCGTTTCAACTCCAGCATTTTCTTTTGACTGCGTAATATAACTTCTCTATCAAAATCAGGCTTTTCCAGAATCACTTTAATCTCCTTTAAGGACAGCTCAAATTCTCTGAAAAACAGAATCTGCTGTAAGGTTTCCAACGCTTTATCGTCATAAAGCCGGTATCCTGCTTCTGTGCAGGTCGTCGGTACAAATAGACCGATCTCATCATAATAGTGAAGTGTGCGCACACTAATACCTGTGATATCGGAAATCTCTTTTACTGTTCTCATAGATTACTGCCTCCTGCTTTTGATAAAATTCACTTTACACTATTACGTTCCGTCAGGGTCAAGTGGCTACATAATATTTTTTTATATTTTTTCCTATAATCTTAATCCTCTTTTAACCCCTCTAATTATTATTTTACAATTGTTTCATATTATATTTCTTCTTAGCGGAACCCTTCCTGAGAAAGTATCTCATTAGGTATTGTTTCAATCAATTTTGTGTTGACGGAAAACGCATTATAAGTTATATATATTTTTGGTTAGATTCAACTAACTCAAAGCTTTCATATTTAACTTAACAATTTCCTAGGAGGTACTTTATGCTGTTTCTTATTTCCCTTGCATCATCCATCCTTTTCTTCCTGATCTTTTATAAAGCGATTCGGAGAAAACCCGTTCTTTCTTACTTACTAACAACCTTCTCTGTTGTCTATCTCTTTGGCTCCTACTTAATGGATGCCTACCAATGGTGGCCGGAATGGTTCATGGATTACGTAGTGCTGCAATATTCCAGAGGCTCTCTGTCCACTGCTGTATTTGCTATTGTTATGTATCTGGGTGTTCTTAGTTCAAAGCGACCCGGCGTGAATCATCTCAAATCGATTCGCGGAGAGATTTCCATTATTGGCTCCATTCTTGCCCTGGGTCACAATATTTATTATGGGATTTACTACTTTATAAACCTGTTCACCCTGTCCGGTGAGCTTACTCCACCTTACATAGTGGCAACCTGGATTTCCATCCTTCTAATCCTTATCATGCTGCCTTTAATGATAACTTCCTTCCGAAGCGTAAGAAAGAGGATGAGGGCTTCCAGCTGGAAACGGCTGCAGCAGCTGGCATATCCTTTTTATGTCCTTCTCTACGCCCATGTTATGATTGTACTTATTGCAAATATAAGAGGTACTTCTACCATACTTAGCATTCTGACCTACTCGGCTATATTCTTGCCCTATTTTGTCCTTCGTGCTCTTAAATTCAGGAAGGATGCACAGCTAAAAAAGGTTAGAACGAGTTATGGTCAAAAAAGCAGCTCTTCTGCTGCTTGATTACCCTTTATTAATCATATAAGTCCTTTTCCTATAAGGATATCTAAACTTTAGGGAAATGAATGAGCATGCCCTATTCTATCTCTTGTTAATCATTCAAGAGCAAAGGGATCTTTACTACAGTCAGTATTCCATACATATTCTATGGAGTCCGCAATATTTAATGCCCGTTGTTCGCCAAGGCGGTCTTTGATAAAACCCAGGGTCATATCCATTCCTGCTGAAACCCCTGATGATGAATAATATTTATCATCTGTAACCCATCTGGCACTTTGAATCCAATTTACATCCTTATTCATTGACATTACCCAGGATAATGCCCTCTTATTTGAGGTAGCACTTTTTCCGTTCAACAGACCAGCTCTCGCTAGTAATGCGGAACCTGTACAAATTGAAAGACAATACTTCGAATGGGTGGTCAACGTGATTAACTGCTCCAAGAACACAGCATCCCTTACCAAAGCCCTGGTTCCTCTCCCTCCTGGAACCACTAAAATTTCAGCTTTTGAAGCTGTATCAGCCGGATCTATTTTATCTGTCATTATGGAAACGCCCTGCGCACTTACAATCAGTCCTCCCCTTAGAGATAGATACTTAAGCTCATACTCTTCCACTTTACCTAATATCTCAACAGGACCAAATACATCTAAAGTCTCGAAATTATCAAACAACAGTATATTTACCCTCATTACATACTCCTTAAAATTAGTATATAGAAATGCGCCATAGTCTGCAGGAAGATTCTAAGACGTATAATAATCCTTTGTATAAACACAAACTGATTCAAAATACAGATGTTTTATTTCATCAAGTTGATTCTCTTCTATCATATTTCTAAAATTTATGTTATTTATCATTTCATATTCAAAAATGACGGGCCTCCAAAACCCCACTCCCAATTCCGCAAAGTGATAGGAAAAACCGAGTTCTGGATCAGCCGTATTGTAATCTCCAAATTCTGAAAGATACTTTACTAATAGTTTAGCTTCTGTTCGAAAAACATCTACACCATGTAATAACGCAAAATAATCGTTTGTATATGTATTCGCTAATTCAATAAATACCACCTTACCAGCTCTATATTCAATATGATAGATATCGATCCATTCGCTTTGCGCATTAGGATCCCCCGTTTTGCCTAATACCTTGTAAACTTCCTCTCGTTCCATTCCTAATTTTATTTTACCGATGCCTTCATTTGCCTTAATACTTACAATATCCATTTCTAATCCTCACTAATCTTGCATTTGTTATGCTAAATAGAACTTTACAGTTATTTTATCAGGTATTGCTTATCTTTCTAGCTTTCCTTACGGTCATCTTTACTGTCTTCACCTAAGAATTAAAGCAAGAATTGATATTCCCAAACTCCCATAGATAGCGAACGCTTTCTTTTTATAAAAATTCCTTCTCATGCTTCTTAAAAAAATCATAATAAGTTCTCACATTCTCTAATTCCGTCCAGCGTTCTATTGTAACCGGATTCTTATCCAGGTTATAAACGCGTGCACCCCGCATGGCAAGCAGGAATGGTGAATGCGTAGATATGATAAATTGGCATCCAAAGAATCTGGCTGACTCCTCAAGAAAGCTCATCAATTCAAGCTGCCTTTTTGGCGAAAGGCTGTTTTCCGGCTCATCCAACAGATAAAGCCCATTCTCACCGATTTTTTCCGTAAAATAGATAAATGCACTTTCACCATTGGAAAACTCCCGGACATTGTCCATTAATTCCCCTCTGACAAAGCGCGACTGGGTTTTTCGTCTGGAATTATTCACTTTTTTCAGCTGTTCATAATCAGCCATTGACCTCATTTGAAAGTGGGAGTACTTTGCTTCCAGATATTCATCAAATAAATCCTCCCGCTTTAAGTCAATCCCCTCATTCAGATTACGGATATTTAGCATATAGTCAAAGACATCATCGCTTGTGATAATTCTGCTGTTCTTTGGTATGCTCTCTTCTTCATTCATCCTACACAGCTTAACATAGTCAGGAAAGAAATTAGACTTGTTATAAACGGAGTCCCGGCAGATTCCAGCTTTCTCAGCGATCACATTAAGGGCTGTGGATTTGCCGGAACCATTTCCTCCATACAATATGGTGATGGTATCAAAATCCAGCCTGTCCAAATCATTCTTTGTCAATATCTGAAACGGATAGTAGGAATCATAGCAGGTTCTTTGTATGTCCATAAAAAATCCATGTTCCGTCTCTGCGGTTGGGAAGGTAAAGCTTTTTAAGTAAATCATAATTTTCTCCTATTACGGTGCCACATACTACTCGCATATACTTTGTAAATTACACATTATTTTTCTTTAATATGCAGCTGAATCTCTCACTACAACATTTCTCAATCCTTACATTATCTTACATAATTGTAATGGAATTGCTATGATTTTTCAATCCCATAAAGCATTCCATCGACCAAAATCAAATAATGATATCGAATCGATCCTTCCTCTCCTGATAAAAAAGCTGTAACAACCCTATGATTTGAAAACTTCTCCAAAAAATCAGATCTAAAATCTAACCTTTCGGAGGATAGTTCACAATGATGTGACCCCACAAAGTTAGACTTTGTGGGGTCACATCATTGAAATATGGTAAGCTACAGCATTTTCACAATTCTATTTTTATTATTTTAATTCTTCTTTCCTATATACAGAACCACTACGCCGCTTATCTAGTTCCTCCAGAAACAATTCTTCATCAAAGGGCAATTCCACCGATCTTCCCAGCCAACTAGACAGATACATAGCATTAGCATTGGACAGCATAAGCTCTCTAATTCCTTCCACACCTTCAGCAATCAAAGGAGTGCCTCTTCGTATCTTTCCGGCAAAGGCCTTTAGCACCCCAAGCTACTGTACCTGCTTTCCAGAAGATAGTCGCAATACATTCTTCCTATACTACCCATTCCAATAACTCTAACCCGTTCCATTCCATGCCTCCTGCCTACTTATAGCCTAATCACGGTATTCAGCCTGTAATATTAATCCAGCGTAAACTGAAGAACTACATTTTCCAGCGCCTGAGCGTTCTCATCCAGTTCTTTTGATAAGGTATTAAGGGACAAAACCGCTTTCCTTTGTTCCTGTGTTGTCTCATTCACCGACATTGTCGCTGCTGCCGTCTGCTGGGAAACCGCCGAAATGTTTTCAATGGCAGATAGCGTGCCGGCTCTGGCCGCATCGATGTTTAGAATGCTATCTGTTATCATATCAACATTTGTAACCAATCTTTCAACATTCTGACTTAATGCCTTCAACGATGTCTCCGTATTCTTTACTGCCAGTTCCTGCTCTGTCACTATGCTGTCCGCCTCATTCGCGATTACTACCGTGTCCCTTGTCTGTATCTGGATCTCCTGAATCAAAGCCTCAATCTCTTTTACCGCATGAACCGACTGATCTGCCAGCTTTCTGATCTCCTCTGCAACCACGGTGAAGCCTTTTCCGGCTTCTCCTGCACGAGCAGCTTCAATGGAAGCATTCAAGGAAAGCAGGTTGGTTTGCACCGCAATCTGGTTAATTGTCTCTACAATCTTACCAATGGATTTGGACTTACTATCCAGCGTCTCAATCTTGTGAATCACCTGTTCTGTAATTTGGGAGGTTTCTCTCGCCTTTCCCTTTAGTGCTGCCATAGAATCAATACCAGATACAACACTATCCTTGGTATCTGAAGCAATGCCCATAATCTCTCTTGTCTTACCACTTACCGTCTGTATCTTCCCCGATAAAATATCCATCTGGCTCAGACAGCTCTCGGCATCCTGGGCTTGCTGGGTAATACCTGACTGAATTTCATTCATGGAATCAGAAATCCCACGGGTTGCATTCGATATCACTTCTGTGGAAGCCATTACCTGATCAGAGGATTCCATAACTGAGGTGCTTTGCGCTCTTACCCGCTCCAACAATACTCTCATATTGTCTATTGTATCATTAATCCCCTTCGCAAGTACACCAAATTCATCCTTGTTTCGTACTTTAAGCTTAATCGTTAGATCCCCCCGGGAGACCCGCTCCAGTTCTGCAATAACATACCTTATTACGCGCTGGATTCCGGAGGCAACTCCCGCACCGATGATTATTGCAATAACACAGGATATCACTACTAATAAAATAGATAAATGCTTAACACCGTTCACCTGCTCCAGAATGTTTGTCTCCGGGATCAGGGCGCAAACTACGGCGCCCGTAGTACCAATTTTTGAGCTGAGGAAGAGATAATCCTTACCTTCAAAGATGACCATTTTGCTGACATCTGACAGCTCCTCTTGTATTGCCTGCTGATAAAACTCTTCCGTCCTTAGAGAAAGCTCCGTTATATCATCTTCGGATTTTACCAGCTCCCTTTCGTCCGCTGTTATAAATTCAACAATACTTCCTTGACCAAAATCCAAATTAGCAAGTATGTCCTCTATGGCCGAGGTGCTAATATCAAAGATAACGCAGGCATTGGACATGGAATCCCCGCATACATAGCGAAAAGCATATCTCTGCGTGTCCAAGCCTATGGCACTGTCCAGATATTCATTACTGCCAATCCAGTATTTTGCGTCCCTTTTCTCTGACAGCTTGCTGCCGCCCTCGGTGGCTATAAAGGAGGAATACATATTCTCCTCTATTTTGCTTCCCGTACTCAAGGGTGCAACTTTATCCGAAAGGATATGAATATTCTCAATAAGGGAATCCGACACCTGCTCCGAAAGCAGTTTATCCTTAATATTTGTCTTGTACTTTGCAGCTTCTGTTATACTATTTACACCACTGAAATACTTCTTGATATTCGAATCGTTAATGTACTGAACTCCCTTTGACTCCACCACCCCAAAGCCAAAATTCATATACTCACTGGTCATCTTAATTGCCTGTAGGCTGGATTCTTCGTAATTCTTTATAATAGAGCTTGAGGCTTTCTGATAGGATGCAACACCAATGGTTATGACAAAGGCGATGGGAATCAGAAACGAAAGAATCAGCTTAACTGCAATGCTGCTGCGTCTTTGCATTGAATGGTCGCTCTTATCCATGTGGATCTTATGCCTTACCTTGATCAATTTCTTAAATGGCATCATTGGGTTCTTTTCCTTTTTCCTGGAATTGCTGACTTGTTTCCTCTTAGTCATAATTAAGTCCATGCCTGTAACCGCTCAAATCACCTTGATGGTGCCGGCATGAATCCGATCCCCCCTTCGTTCTTTTGTTTATTCTTTTGCTTATTCATTTGTATATTCTTATATTTATTCTTTTGTTTATATCCTTGTTTACTTCTTTGTTTATTTGTATATTTATTTCTTTATTTATTTCTCTCTTTCTTTATTTCTACTCTGTTTTAGAAAACCAGTTTTTTTCTACTCTTCGGATCACGTCAGATATTACTGTCCTTTGGTTCAAAGCTGATTTCTGTTGATACTCCCGCCTTCAGGAACACTCGCTTGCTTAGCGATCGATAGCGAAACTCTGCTTCCCTATCCTGATCCGCTCTAACCAACAAACGCTTCAAGCTGTAATTATCCCAAAGCAAATCTGCACTCATACCGCCTCGCAGCCGTATTCCGAACACCTTCCCTTTCTTCCATACACCAGGAAGTGCAGGAAGAATATCGATATAGCCGGAATGAGACTGAAGCAGTGCTTCCAGAATGGCCTCTGCACTGCCAAAATTGCCGTCAATCTGAAATGGTGGATGCATATCCAGCATATTATCCTGCACTGATGTCTCCAATAACTCCCGAAGACTTCCGGCAACCTTATCGCCTTCTCTCAGTCTTGCATAAAAGCAGGTGATCCAGGCTTTGCTCCAACCGGTGTGTCCTCCTCCATGACGGATACGGTAATCAATGGTTCTTTTCGCTGCTTTGAATAGCTCTCTTTTATCCCTGGTGATTTCGTTACCGGGATGGAGTCCATACATATGGGAGATATGGCGATGTCCGGGTTCTGTTTCCTCATAATCCTGATACCACTCCAGAATTCTCCCCTCCTTCGATATTCTGGTGGGCGGCAGCTTCTTTAATAAAAGCTCGGCCGTTTCCATCCCTTCTCTTCTCCCTGTCAACCTGCCCCCCTCCAGATACCAGGTGAAAAGCTGTCGAAGGATCATACTATCCATGGTCGGTGCCATACACAAGGCACCCTTTTCGCCGATCTCAGAACAATAGGTATTTTCCGGTGACAAGGACGGCCCGGTTAAGAGATACCCCTCCTCATCCTCATAAAGGTAATCCTCAAAGAAAAGAATAGCCTCTCCCATGACAGGCAGTGCCCTTTCCTTTAAAAACTCCAGATCCCCGGTATATAGATAATGCTCATAAAGATGCAGAGAAAGCCAGGCCCCCCCCATAGGCCAGAAGGGAGATGCATCAAAGATTCCCTCCAGATCCGTACTAGCCCACAGATTCGTATTATGATGAGCACAGAAGCCCCGGCAGCCATAGACCTCCCTGGCCGTTACTTTTCCGTTTTGAACTATTCTGTCTAGCAGGTCAAACAGGGGAAGATGGCATTCCGGCAGATTGCATTTCTCCACGAACCAGTAATTCATCTCTTCATTAATATTAATGGTGAACTCACACTGCCAGGGCGGTTCATAGCTCCCATTCCAGATTCCCTGAAGATTCGCCGGCAGGGCGCAGGCATAGGAGCTGGAGATCATCAGATATCTGGCATAATGAAACAGCAGCACTGTCAGATAATCCAAATGCCGGTCTTCCCCCTTACGAAGCATGGCGAGCAGCTCACCGGTCGTTTTCTCCGGTCTTTCTGCATCATTAATACACAGTTCCATTCGGTTATATAATCGATGATAATCTCTGATATGCTCTTCCTTAATTTTGTCAAATCCGATTCTTGCTGCCTGCTCCAACCGTTCCAGGCATTCTTCCTTGTATTTCTCTCTCCCGCCAAAATCCGTAGCCGCAGTTAAATACACCACCACCCCATTGGCATTCTCGCAATAGACAAAGTCTCCCAAGGTATGCACCGCTCCGCTTTCCGCTGTCATACGAACTGCGGACAAATACCTTACTCCGCCAACTCCGTTCTCACCCCAGTTGCCGACCATATTCTCACTCAGCTTTCCCGTATGCTCTTCAAAGGGCTTACGGCTGATATTCGCACTGAGTGTCATCGTTCCCTGATCGCAGGTCAGTCGGATTGCCAATACATTGTAATGGCTGCTGACCAGCAGCTCCCGGCGGTAACGAGTCTCTCCCAGTGTATATTCCACTGAGGCGATGGCTTGATCAATATCCAGACTTCGAATATAATTCACTGCTTTTTCTTGATGATCTAGAAAGCAGAGTCTCAAATCACCGGCAGGCTGATAGGGATTATTATATTTGGGTGTGGAGGTTAACGCCAGCTTCGCAAGAAAGGCCGCCTTTGCTACCTTCCCTTCCCTAAGAAGACTGCGAATCTCTCCAATATGCTCTCTGGCATCGGGATTCCTGCGCTTACGCTTAGGCCCATACCAGAGGGTTTCCTCATTTATGATAATGGTTTCTTCATTCACCTTACCCATTACCATGGCACCGATCCGTCCATTACCAAGTGGCAGCCCATCATCCCAGCGCCTGGCTGCCTTATCCAGCATAATGATATTCCTGCAATCTTTCATAATTATGTAAATACCTCCTGCCAATCTAAACTCTGTGCTTTTTGCGGTATGCCATGATCAAATGCCAGTCATCCCGGCTCAGATAATGGGTTCCCGGCCGAAGATGATAGCCAATCCTACCCTCATGAAAGTAATCTCCCGGCTGTGGCAAGGCATCCGGGTACTCCAGCCCTCTGACACCCAATAGTTCATAAACGGGAGTTGCTGCGACGCAGCCCAGGAATTCGGAGGTTGGGTCTGCCCAATCATCCAGCGCAGCACTGCTTACGTACAAATGTCTGGGCGCTATCATAGCCAGCAGATAATGCTGGTCAAAGGGCAGTTCCTCCTCCCGGTTAACATATTGAAAGAGATTGCCGCAAAACCAGCAGTTCGAGCCCTTATTTGCCAAATTTGACAGTCTTTCACCGCTTTTTCCGCGAAATAATGCTGCACCTCCGCCGCCTGATTCATTGGAAACCACCAGGGAAAACCTCTCGTCCAAGGCTCCGCACCACAGAGCAGTCTTACCAAGCCGAGAATGACCCATTACAGCAATTCTCCCCGTATCAATGAAATCCAGTGTCTGGAGGTAATCCATGATTCTGCTGGCTCCCCAGGCCCACATACCAAGCTTTCCCCAGCTGTCAAAGCGGTTTCTTTTGCAAAACCTTCCAGCTCCGCTTTGAAAATTATCCTCTCTGTCAGCCGCAATATCCTGATAATATACATTTGCTATTCCATAGCCCTGATCCAGGATTTCTTCCCCGAGGCCATCCGCAATGGCAGGCGTAAAGGATAGATACAAGAAGATTGCAGGCTTTATCACTTTTGTCGGAATCGTCAAAGTGCAGGGAAAGGAAAAAGAGGAAAAAGGGGATTTTGAACGCAGCTCTAGCTCATAGGTTACTGCCTTACCACCAAAGGTAATATCCTCCCTCGCAATACTACACTCCACCGTCGTCGGAAATACCGGCTGGAAGCCCCCGAATTCCAGGCACAACAGCTGCCGGATTTCCTGTCTTCGCTTTGCCCATTGCTCCTCATTGGTACAAATTGTACCTTCCTTATCCTTAAGAACCTCCGGCAGCTTCCGCTCTCTTAATAACTCTCCTATCATATCTTTGTCCCCCGTTTTGGCAGCCTTAACAAATCCATTAGAAAGGCATCCAGATTCGGATTAAACCCAATCCTTCCTTCCAGCGAAAGACTTATAATAAAAAGCTCTCCTGCTCCAATCTGAAGCATTTTTACAAAGGGTAACTCCGCTTTGTGTCCATTATTCCCCTGGAAACCACTCTTGGCATAGGTGTATACCAGGTTATCACCTTCCTGGCAGCACTGGATGGTTCGCTTACCGATGGCATCGATATAACCGAGATTATGGTTATAGAGCATATCAAAATGATATTTTTGATACTCAGGACGAGCTGCTGCGAAAAACACTTCCGTACAAGGAGTCGTTGCTATGGATATACCATTTACACACAATTCCTGCAACTCCTCCTCTGGTAATAACAACATTGCCCTGCCGCCTTGCTTCACGTAGCTACCCAACCACTCCATACTTTGGCAGGAAATGTCGCTAACGAGTGCTACCGCCGCGTTCTTCTTCGTAAGCTTCAGACCAAAATGCTTTCCAATTGTGGTGGCTAGTTCTCCCTTACACGTAATACCATTGGTAACAGTACTTGTCTTTCTGGAGGGATAGACATAAAATTCCAGACGCTCTTCATTGATTACTGCGCCGTCAGCATCCAGAATGCATGCATCCAGTGATACAATCTCTTCCTGCTCAACCTCCGGAAACTCAAGACAGATGCACCCGGCACATTGGGAGGTTGCTGCACCAACTTTATCCTTGCGATAGTATACGCTGCTTTGCTCATCTTTCAGCCGCAATGCTGCCAGTATTGTCACTTCCTTCTCTTCTCCCAGGTCATTTAACAGCCAGGCTTCCACCTCCAGCTGCTCCCCTGCGTATACATATCTGCGATCGCTGTATAAATTGATTCTAAGCGGCTCCAAGGAATCCCGGTAGGTGAAATAAGCCGGCTTAGGCAATCGGTCGCAGCATACTAATGTCTTCATCCAGCCGGCAGGCCAGGCATCAATGAGCAGATGAATGGCGGTTTGATTCATCACATCTGCTCTTCTTCGAAAGGCATCTGTCATCAGCTTTGTGGCAGCCGCCTGATGCTTCTGACTTTCCCAAACCCAATCCTCAATTGTGCTCTGCTCCTGATACCAGTCTCCATGGACAGAATGCGTCTGAGCACTCACAATTTTATCTGGAAACCAGCTTCCGTCCTCACTTGGCTCCAACCATTCCTTCGGATACCGTTCCTGCATAATATTCAGATTATCCAGCCCTTCCGCTCCATATTCTCCGCAGCCGATCATCCAGCCGGTCTTAACCGGTGGCAGATACCCCTTCATCAATCTTCCAATCGGCTCACCATGATTGGTATACCACATGGTATAGGTATGGAAATCCGGCATTCCCTCCGCTGTGGGAGAGTCATAATCCCCCTCCACATTTTTGATCACCCTGTCCGGATTTTCAATATAGATGGCTTTTCTGGCGGCCGCAAAGAAAGCCTCCAGCTCGTCTCGAAGAAGATGTCTATGACCTTTTGCTTCATATCGTTTGGAAAATTTATCGTTCGGATCTTCCGTCCGGCGAATGCGCATCGGTTCATTTATAAAAGTTACCATAATCGTGGATACGTGACTTCTGATCAAATGCTCCATCTCTGTGACCTGCTTGATTGCTTCGGAAAACTGCGGTCTTCTTAGAAAGCCGAACAGAGGGAAGTCACATTGATGCATCATTCCAAGCATATCAAAATAATCATAGATTTCCTCCTGAACCGGTCTCTGTGTGATTCGATAATAATTCAGATTACACAGTTTCGCTATTAGAATATCCTCCACCAAAAGCTCAAGATCCCCTTTCATAACACACTGCTGCAAATGCCCCATTTCATTGGCACCGCGAAGGATGAAGGGACGGTTATTAAAATAGAACCTTCCCTTCGGTGTAGCAGTTTCATCACTGATGAATTTTTTCATACCAAAGGTGCCGATTCTCCTGGTTACAGGGTTTCCTGCTTGTGTCAGTGAAAGCACCGCTCCGTAAAGATAGGGGGAATCCGGCTCCCATAATCGATAAGCTTTTACATTGACTAGATAACGGTATTCATTCTTTCCTGGGCCAACATAATGGATTACGGCCTTCAACGCTCCAATCGGCGCCCCTTCATAATTCTTTGGCTGCAGTGCAACCTCCAGTTCAAACGCTTCCTCAACCTGATCTCCATAATTTGTGATTCCAACCCGAAGCTCGCAATAATCCTCATCAATATTCGGTCGCACAAAGATATCATTCATATAGATAACCGGGCGATACTCCACCGTAACCCTGCCAAACACCCCTGCACCCGCAGGACAATGATGCCAGCCAGTAGCAGGATCATCCCAGCCAGGTCCGGTTGCCGCATATATTTTATCCCCATCCAGTATGGATCCCGTTCCAAGAATGGTATAATCATTCTGGCATTCAATGATCAGCTCGTTATTCTCCTGTAGATATCTTGTGATATCGATTTCAAAAGGAGCAAAAAAACCTTCATGCCCCCCTGCATAATTACCGTTCACATAAATTAAGGCCTGGTAGTCAACACATTGGAACCGGATTATCACTCTTTCCTTCTTATCCACAGGTTTCGCTGGGAAGCAGGTACGATAATATGCTCTCCATTTACCATCCTCATGAGCAGGTCCGCGATAATCCGGAATAATAACCTTCTCCCATGTACTATCTTGATGATTTCTATCCGTAAATATCTCATTCTTATCCAGATATCTGAACTCAAACTCCTTCAGCTCCTGCTTTAACCCCTGTGTCTGCTTTGGAAGAAAATCAGACATAAAGAGAAGGTAGTGGTTTTTTAACTCCTTCAACTCCTGCTGCATCAACTCTGTTCTGACCTGATGACTCATATCCTGCCGGAAGTTCACCTGCTGATATGGAAATTCCTCTGTGGTTTTTTCAAAGTATATTTTTGGAACCTCCAGCGGTTCTACTTCTTTGTCATTTTCGCCGATGGGATGCTTTGTCATTGCGATATCCTTAAAAAAATCCTGCTTTTCCATCATAGTATTGACACCTTTCTTTTCGCTATTAAATAGATGGTTGCGAAACTCAGAAACTAAAGCTATTGTATATTGTTCCGCAATTGCCTATCCACTTTATATAGGAAAGGAGCGGAAACCAGCAGGTATGAACCTACCATTCCCACTCCTATCCTATGGATGTTTTCTTATTTCATTATCGGTTTATTTATTTGGAAGCTGCTTCTTTATATTCTGCTAGGATTGCTTGATATTCAGCTGAGTTTACAATACTGTCAGCATATGCAGACCAATCCTCCTCAGAGATCTCGCCCATGATAAATTTCGCTCTCATATCATCAAGGTCAGCCGTCAGAGTACTCCAGCTGGAGCTATAGGTAGTGGAAAGCAGGTTAAGGTTCTTTGTTCTCTGGTCGCTTTCACCGGCAACCTTCTCTGTAAATTCCTTCAGCTGTGTTGCGCGGTCTATGTACTCCTGCGTACAGTTTTTAGCAACAAATTTATCTGTAACCATATCTGCATTGCCCTTTAAGAAGATCTGATTCCAAGCACCTACATAACCTTCCTGGCTAGCTGTCTTCTGTGCATCATCCTGCACACGGTTACCATTGGCATCCAGGCTGTAATGTACACCTTCCACACCATACTTCATAACCTTAAGATAATCTTCCTCTGTGTGGTTAAATACTTCCATGATCTTCTGCACCTTCTCTTCGGAGCATTTTGCATTGATCATAACAGCTTCGTTAAAGCCGTAGTCATCTACATTAACTGTATATTGCTTTGGTCCTTTTACCGGCATGAGACACCATGCCTCAGCGGAAGCATCCGCGCTGTCATCAAATACGGATTTGTTGGTCTCGGATTGATTCCAGTTGTACCAGGTGCTTAAGAAAGCTACTGACTTTCCTGCTTTCCACTTTGAATTATCGGTCTGATTCAAGATAAACTCAGGGTCAATAGCACCTGCTGCATATAAGTCCTTCATCCACTTAAGGAAATCTACATAGCCGTCAGCAAAAGTATAGTACTGGAAGTTACCTCCAGCATCAATACCCCAATCCTGAACGCCTGTATACGCTACTGAAAATGCCTTTAATCGATTATCATCAATATCCGCGGTGGAGAAATCAAGTGCATATAAGCCGGAATCCTTCGATAAACCGATCAGCCAATCCTTTAACTCGTCCATTGTAGTAGGCTCTGTTGTATATCCATACTTCTTCATTAAATCCCTGCGCACCTCGATACCGGAGTTTAAAGCAACCTCAGAGGTACTTCTTGGCAGGATATAGATGCCATCGTTATAGGTAGCATTTTTCCATATCTGATCTGACCAGGTGCTCATAATTGCATTGTTACTGACAAATCCATTGTCAAATAAATAAGGCTTAAGATTTAAGAAGGTTCCTGCATCAATTGCCTGTGCCAATACTGGATAGTAGAAGCTTCCGTCCGCTTTAATAATTTGAATTACATCCGGTATATCTTCTGTTTTACCAGAGGAAAGAAGTGTGTTCAGCTTCTGGCTGTAATCTGTATAGGATACCCATTCAATATCCAGACTAACACCAAATTGCTCTTCCCAATACTGCTCCATTGCACTGTTCTGCTTTGGTCCATAGCCCCAGTCAACACCCATAACAGAAATTGTCATGGGACCCTCGTCCTTTGTTTCTGTCGCAGTGCTTTCGGCTGCCTTCGTAGGTTCTGAATCCTTTGTTGATACATCCGCTGTATCCTTTTTACTACATCCGCTTAACATGCTTACTGCCAGAACCATAACTAAAAGTATGGAAACCAGCTTTTTAAAATTTTTCATAATGTTCCTCCTTAAAAAATTTAATTTATCATGTCAAAGATTCCTTTCGAATCTGACAAATCCTTTTCTGGAACGCGGTTAACCCTTTACCGCACCAACCATAACACCCTTTGCAAAATATTTTTGCAGGAAGGGATAGATACACATTACCGGCAATATTGCTATCATAACCGCTGCCATCTTCACAACCTCCTGCGGCACCACATCATAGAGCACATTGGTCACATCCACGACATCCGAATAGTTCGAGGATAATACAATCTTCTGCAGATATACCTGCAGGGGCTGCATGGAGGACTTGGTTATATACATAACTGCGCTGAAGTAGGTGTTCCAGTAGGAAACCGCATTGAATAAAGTAAAGGTTGCCAGCATCGCTTTGGAAAGCGGCAATACGATTATCCAGAAAATTCTAAGCTTACCACAGCCGTCAATCTGTGCTGCTTCCTCAAGCTCTACCGGAAGACTTTGAAAAAAGGTCTTCATAATCATTACAGTCCACGCACCGCAGGCATTGGGCAATATACTTGCGAACCAGTTATTGAGAAGGTGAAGATTACTCATATTAATATAGGCTGGCACCATACCTGCGCTGAAAAGCATGGTGATCATAACCATCTTATTGATGAAGGATCTGCCCGGCAGGTTCTTTCTGGATAGCATATAGCCAAGCCCCGCACATACGATAATACTGAGGGGTGTTCCTACCAGGGTGATAAATAAGGTGGACTTCAAAGCATTTAAGAAGCCGCTTCCTGACAGAATGTATTCATACGCTTCCAGAGACCATTTTTCCGGCCATAGAATGATTTTTCCTGATTGATACACAGTGGAATCCGTAAAGGATACCATTAAGACATATACGACCGGAAGAATCATTG
>JAEWMZ010000189.1 GCA_023392995.1 Bacillota bacterium | reverse complement strand
CTCGTCTTTGGTTATTTGATAATACAATTATACCAGATAATCGCGATGATTTGTGGTTGTGTTAAATTTTCAAGGTACAAATATCAATTTATTTTAGGGGATGACCTTTTGACACCCTAATCCTAATATAAGTAAGAAGGATGTGCAAGAAAGCTGTAATAAGATATGATATTATAATCAAGAGATCGTAATACAAAAGATCCTAATACAAAAGCTAATAATGGATGGGTAATAAAAGGAAGGAAAGCTAGATAATATTAAGCTAGATTATATTTGAGAAAGATAACGTAAGAAAGAGAGACAGCATATGAGTGATGTGAATTCAGAAATATTAGATAAAATGACGAAAGTATGTATTTGCAAGGGAATCCCAAGATCCACAATGAAACGGGCAATTGAGAATGGAGCCGATACGGTGGAAAAAGTTCGAAAAGCCACAGGAGCCGGTTCCGGACCCTGCGGAGGCAGGCGGTGTACTCCAAAGATAGAGGAACTATTAGCCAGTTACCGGGAGCAGGCGAATGAATAGCTATCAATACATTGTAGAAATTATCGATGGGGATTATGCTCATTTAAGAAGATGCGATGAGCCAGAAGCAGAGTTAAAGCTTGTGGCTCGCGCAATCCTGCCGCCGGAGATTATGGAAGGTATGAAAGTAAAGTACGAGATGTTTGAATATTCTATTCTGCCTGGCAAAAGCAGTTTACAGACACACCCTAAAATGCAAGAATAATAAGAGGATAACATAAATGCGGAACGCAAAGAATTATTACATGCCTGCGGAATGGGAGCAGCATGAGAGAACCTTAATAGAATGGCCAGTAAAGGAATCCTTGGTATGGCCGGAGAATTATAATGAGGTATGTGCCGGTTATGCAAAGGTTGCGAAAGCAATAGCGCAATTCGAGACAGTTACCATGATTGTGAATGAGAATACAGCAAAGGAAGCAGAAGCTCTTTGTGGAGAGAAAGTGGAGTACGTCGTAATTCCTCATAACGATGCCTGGTGCAGGGACAATGGACCGACCTTTTTGATCAATAAGGAGAAGGAGCTTTCAGCGGTTAACTGGCAATTCAATGCCTGGGGCGAAAAATATACTCCTTTCGATCTGGATAATGAGGTTGCACCAAGAATATTAAACCATTTACAGGTGCCCTATGTGAATTCTCCCATTATATTAGAGGGAGGCTCCATTCATGTTGATGGGGAGGGAACCCTGCTGACCACCAGAGAGTGTTTGTTAAATAAGAACCGGAATGCTCATTTATCCCAGGAGCAGATTGAGGAGGAGGTTAAGGATGCTCTCAAGGTATCCAAAATCATTTGGCTTAATCAGGGATTATTCGGAGATGAGACGGATGGGCATGTAGACAATGTTGCATGCTTTGCAAAGCCGGGAGTAATCTTAATACAGACCTGCGACGATCCGGAGGATCCAAACTATGAGATTTCCAAGGAGAACCTGCAGATTTTAAGAAATGCAACCGATGCATCCGGGAGAAAGCTTGAGATTATAGAAATACCGCAGCCTCCGGCAAGATATTACCGTGAGGAGCGCTTAACTTTAAGCTATCTGAATTTTTATATAGTGAATGGCGGTATCATTCTTCCTGTCTTTGGAGGGGAAGCTGAGTTGGCAGATGAAAGAGCAGAGGAAATACTGAAAGAGGTATTCCCAGACCGTAAGATTGTTGCTGTGGATGGCATGCCATTAATAAAGGAAGGCGGCAATGTACATTGTATTACCCAGCAGATGCCTAAGGGAGTACGTAATTAACTAGATGCTTCAAAGTATCTGGGTATATGGAAGCCCGATACATCGGTAGTGAAGATAGAGAATTTATGCAACGTCTTTTGCTCCAGGGGGTAAAGTGCCTGAAAGGAAGTAGCCAATTTCCTCTCAGAATCTGTACCGAACCTATAAAAATAAACGCAATTTTAAGTTTCTAATTTATCTGATAAGGTTATTAGGTAATTGTTTCGCAATTGCTTAGGATTAGGTTATGAAAGTGAGGTTATAACGACATGAGATTAGTAAAGGTAGCAGCAACTCAGATGAGTTGTACGGATCAAATAGATGAGAATATCAAAAAAGCAGACGGGCTGGTAAGACAAGCAGCTGCCCAGGGAGCACAGATTATTCTGATTCAGGAGCTTTTTGAGACGCTTTATTTCTGCCAGAAAGAGAAGCCGGAATATTATAATTATGCTACGGAGGTAGAGTGCAATAAAGCGATTATGCATTTTAAGAATGTGGCAAAGGAACTGGGAGTTGTTCTTCCAATCAGCTTTTATGAAAGAAAAAATAATGCAAGATACAATGCTCTGGCGGTAATTGATGCTGATGGTGAAGTCCTTGGGGTCTACCGCAAAAGCCATATACCGGATGGACCCGGATATGAGGAGAAATACTATTTTAATCCGGGGGATACCGGATTTCAGGTATGGAATACCAGATATGCAAAAATTGGAGTAGGTATCTGCTGGGATCAGTGGTATCCGGAGGCAGCCAGATGTATGGTACTAATGGGAGCTGAGCTATTATTCTATCCAACCGCAATCGGTTCCGAGCCGGAGAGCCCTGAGGTGGATTCAAAGGATCATTGGCAGCGTTGTATGATAGGGCATTCCGCCTGCAATTTAGTGCCGGTGGTTGCATCCAACAGAATTGGAAGGGAGAGGATAGAGGATTCCGAGATTAATTTCTATGGTTCCTCCTTTATCACAAATACCACAGGTGAGAAGATTGCGGAAGCCGGCAGGACAGAGGAGGCGGTTTTGGTTGCGGAATTTGATCTGGACAAGGCTTCCGAGCAAAGAATTGAATGGGGAATTTTCCGCGATCGCAGACCGGAATTATACAAAGCGATTTTAACCTATGATGGAGTTGTGAAATAATACGGGTATATACGGTTAAGTATTATTTTAAGCATTTAAGTGTATATAAACCTTCATAAAGAAATTGATCTGTTCCATAATGATAAATAACCCTCTAAGCGAATGCGTTTGGAGGGTTATTCATAGCTGAGGAATATCTGCGTTGCCGTTTTAGGAATAGGGCATAAGATTGACTCTCCAGTTACTAGAGGGTTTATTATGATCTCAATAAAAATACATAGAGGTGAATTAAATGGTAGGAACAATTGTAAACACAGGTGCAATTATGATCGGAACCGTTGCAGGTAGTATTCTAAAAAAGGGAATCAAGGTAAAATATCAGGAAGCATTGTTTAATGCAATGGGTTTTGCGGCTACTGCGTTAGGTATTAATTCCATTGTAAATAATTTACCAAACAGCAATTATCCAGTACTATTTATTGTTAGCCTGGCTCTGGGCAGCTTAGTGGGAACAATATTAGATATTGATAAGAATTTTCAAAAACTCACAGAAAAATACTCGAAGTCGAACTTAGGACAAGGCTTATCAACCGGAATTTTGTTATTCTGCATCGGTACACTATCCATATTAGGGCCGGTCATGAGCGCTACAAAGGGTGATAATACATATTTGTTTACAAATGCAACGCTGGACTTGGTAACGTCCATGGTATTAGCGTCCACTTATGGAATAGGGATCATAGCTACTGCACCGGTTTTGTTTTTATGGCAGGGCGGAATTTATCTGATTGCTCGTTATTTATCAGCGTCTTTCTTTTCTTCCGATTTAATGACAGAGCTGTCCATCGTCGGAGGGGTATTGATTGCCATATCAGGACTGAGTATATTAAAAATAAAAGATGGCAAAGCCTTAAATATGCTGCCTGCATTACTGATACCGATTATCTTTTTTATAGGAAGAAGCTTGTTTTAGTTCAATTCAGTAAAAAGGAAAAGGTAAAAAAGGAAAAGGGAAAAAGCAAAAAAAAGATACAAGGATACCCAAGATAAAAGATTTTTCATAAGCACATATTATAACTCTAACATGTAATATTGGAAAAATATCCAACTGAGTGTTAAAATGATTATATTATGTTATAGCACACCGGAGGGGGCTTCAATCTATAGCATAACATCAACAGATACATCGGGAAAGGAATTTACGTATGAAAAAAATCTTATTAAAGAACAAGTTATTACGAACTCTGTTCGAGCTGCGGGGCAATCCGCGGGTTTGTGTTTATACAGAACCTATGTGGGGTCTGTCCATGAATCTTTGTCTGCCCTATGCAAC
>JAEWMZ010000186.1 GCA_023392995.1 Bacillota bacterium | reverse complement strand
CTCTAGGTAAAAGCCTGGAAAGTCTAAATACTTTACCACAAATTTTATTTCCGCTGTTGATTGTATACCAATTAGTTATGATTATCTTATTTTACTGGGGTACAAATTTCTTATTCAAACGTAAGTTGAATTTAGACTAGGAGCAGCGAAGAGGAGGATTCATCGCAATGAAGGCACCAAAATTTTTATCAATACTTTTAATTCTTATTACCCTATTAAGCTTCACAGGCTGCCGCTCCGGCTTCGAGATCGGATCGATTGAAAATAGTACCAGCAAAAAAATAACAATGTCTTATTTTATGTTCTCCGGTACCAGGGAAAGAAAAATAAAAGTTGAAAAAGATAAACCGGTTGATGTTACTGTTGATATTGAGACCGAAAGTGGTTCTCTGGGTCTAAGCATTACGGACCAGGACGGAAACTCCAGCTACCAAGGGAATGATTTAGAGACTTCTTCTTTTGTTGTAACATTATCCGATGAGGGAACCTATACCTTACAGGTTAAGGCAAAGAAGCATAAAGGTAATTACACCATCTCCTGGAAATGATATAATATTCCTTTCTTATCAGTAGCCGCAAGCTCTACTGCTAAGTCTCAGTAACTACCGACAGTTACTTTAAAGCTTTATCCTATCTACAAATTAAGAAACCCTGGAATTATGTATTGCCTCAATTGCATCCTTTTGGCGAAACATAATTCCAGGGCTTTTTACTATAGCTGATATGTATAGAAAAATCATTTCGTTATTTACCGAATTCTTCGATGTTCAAACCGACTTAAAGCTGATAAGCAATTTACTAGCCCTTGAATTCGTTCTTCCAGCGGTCCCTCATCTACAGCGATATCCAAAGCAACCGCCATGTCATTGACTAATCTGTCATTTAGATGCTTCTTGTGCAATAGCAGAACCTCTAATTTTTTACTATAGGAAGTCTCCTCCAGGAAGTCTAATAAGATAGAATTTACTTCCTCTGCGACTTCCTCTACATTAGACCCCTTGGAAGAAGACATAATCGTATGCTCCTGCTCTATCGGTACAGCAGCTGCTATCGTCCTTTCCAATTCTTTTTCCAGCCGAAGGAATCTCTCCTTCTCCTGGGTTGTATTTTTATCTATAACCGTATTTTCATGTTCCTGATAGGCAGCCTCATCTTTACTCGTCTTTTCCGCTTTCGCAATCTCTTCTTTTCTCTCTCTATTACTGTTTAGAATATCTTCGAAGGAGCTCTCAAGTTCAAAGCGGTACTTCTGTTTAACTTCGGGATATTTTATATGATCCACTTCACTCACAAACATTTCCAGTGGACGAACATAGGTCTTAAAATCACCGTAGAGTGCCTGGTACACTACCATAAGCTCTCTGCTCTCAGAATGAATTGCCACGGTTATTATTTGATAATGCATGTCTTTAAAATGCTTATATATTTCTCCCGGTTTGGGTATCCTGCCTTGTTCCATATTCTATTCCTCCTTGCTAACGATCACTGGCACCTTTTCTCATATAGAGATATAAAAATATTAACATAAAAACCGGTAGAACCTCAACTCTTTTCTACCGGTTATACGTATACAATTCATTTTCCGTCTTCTTAGAAAGACATATTGAATTACAATTCTACTTTATAAAACTTTAACGAACTTTATTCTACAGATAATACATAGTAGTAAATTGGCTGACCACCATAATGTACTTCAACGTCCAGATTAGGGTACATCTCCATAATTTCATCTGCCAAAGCGCTGGCTTCCTCTTCCTTAATCTCTTCACCGTAATAAAGACTAATTAATTCAGAATCCTCATTAGCCAAACACTGGATCAATTCAAGAGAGGTAGCTGCAACCTCTTCGCCTACGGAAAGAATCGTCTTATCACCAATACCCATGATATTACCTTGCTTAATCTCTTTTCCATCCAAACTGGTATCGCGAACCGCATAGGTAACCTGGCCTGATTTCACCTTCAGCATTTCCTCTGTCATTCTTACCACATTCTCTTCAGGCTCTTTATCATAAACAAAATTAATAATTGCTGTAATTCCTTGCGGAACCGTTTTTGAAGGTATTACATGAATGCTTTTATCTTCTGTCAGCTGCTTTGCCTGTTCTGCTGCAAGAATGATATTACCGTTGTTCGGCAATATAAATATATGGTCTGCATTCACTTCACTAATTGCAGTTAACATGTCCTCTGTGCTGGGATTCATCGTCTGTCCGCCCTTAATGATATAATCTACACCCAGCCCGGTAAAGATTTCATCCAAGCCTTCGCCCATGGATACCGCGATAAAGCCTGCTTTTTTTCTAGGCTTATTTTCAGCCGGCTTCTTTATCTCCGCCTTCTGTGCCTGGGAAACCTTCTCTGCATCCTTTATTAATCTTTCATTATGCTCTTCACGCATGTTATCAATCTTCATTCTCGTCAATGAACCATACGTTAATGCCTTCTGGATTGCAAGTCCTGGGTCATTCGTATGTACGTGAACCTTCACGACATCATCATCCGATACAACGACGAGAGAATCACCAATCGTTTCAAGGTATGCCTTGAACTCTTCTTCTATCTTTTCATTATATTCATTTTCAACCATAATAATAAATTCGGTGCAATACCCAAACTTAATATCGTCGGTAGAAATTCGTTCTCTTCCGACAGCAACAGTGGTACTAACATCACTCTTAGCAAGATTATCAATCGACACTTCCTTGCCAATTAGTGCATCATATGCACCCTTTACAATTTCAAGCAGACCCTGGCCGCCGGAATCAACTACACCTGCTTCTTTTAATACAGGCAGCAGCTCCGGCGTATTTTCTAAGACAGCCTCCATATGGGTAATAATCTCTTTGCAGAAATAAACCATATCCTCTGTTTCAGAAACTAATTCTGCTGCTTTTTCAGCTCCGCCTCGGGCAACGGTCAAAATAGTTCCTTCTTTCGGCTTCATAACAGCTCGATAAGCTGTCTCAACTGCTTTTTGAATCGCATTTGTCATAACGGTAACATTTATTTCTTTAAAATCCTTAATTTCTTTCGAGAAACCACGAAATAGCTGGGATAAGATAACACCAGAATTTCCTCTTGCCCCTCTCAAAGATCCTCCGGAAATAGCTTTTGCTAATTCCTCAATCGTTGGATTTGACAGAGCATTCACTTCCTTCACAGCAGACATAATGGTAAGTGTCATATTCGTACCGGTATCGCCATCAGGAACTGGAAATACATTCAATTCATTAATGATTTCTTTTTTTGCCTCGATGCTGGCAGCACCTGCTAGAAACATCTTCTTTAGGGTCTGTGCATCTATCGTTTTAACAACCACTGGTTTTTCCTCCTTAAACGTTGTCCTCTCAGGATCAGTCAATTACTCTGACTCCTTCAACAAAAATATTAATTTTCTTAATCTCAAGTCCTGAGAATTCTTCAACATTATATTTCACATTACTGATCAGATTGTCAGCAACTGCCGAAATACTCACTCCGTAGGAAACGATAATATGCAAGTCAATTGTAATTTTATTATCTTCAATCTGTACACTGACACCATGACTTAGGCTATCTCTTTTTAATAGCTTCGCAATACCGTCCTTCATATTAACAGACGCCATACCAACAACGCCAAAGCACTCAACCGCAGAAGCTCCTGCGTATTTTGCCAGTACATCATTATCTACAACTATTTCGCCGATTTGTGAATTCATATATCCTCTCATATTAACCCTCCTAACAATCTGCACAACTAGAACTCTTTACTTATTATACCATTATTTTATAAGATAAGCAAAGGTAGGAATTTACTTAAGTGGTTGTGTACAACCACTTTTCTTAGTATAACCATTTTCGGGGTCACTTCTTAATATTATTCATTTTTTTTGATTCTGTAATGCGTTTTCCTTGATTCCCTATGGTATCTTCCTTGAAAGATATTATTTTTCCATATATAGGATAACCGCGAAAGCCTCTGCATACTATATATTATTACCAATTATTATTGGAAGTGATCTTTATGAAGAGAATGATCGGATTTATCCTTTTTTGGATTGCTATTGGTATGACTATCATGCTATTCATCACCAATGCAATTTTAGCCATATGTATTATAATCTTATGCTTATTACTTGGGTATAATTTATTCTGTAACTGATTTTTATATTTATTATAAATTAATATTCTTATTCCATTATCATCCGCAATTAATCTTGTGACATGCTGTATGATCTACGCTACTTGCTCTGAAATGTTCAAGAAATTATAAACAGACTTAATTTACAGCAAAAAAAGAGGGTGTCAAGATCCCCTGACACCCATCGTTTCCCTTACGCGCGTTCTACTTTACCGGATCTAAGACAGGAAGTACAAACATACATTTTTCTTGCTGCACCGTTAACACTAACTTTAACAGACTTTACGTTAGATTTCCACATCTTGTTAGATCTTCTATGAGAATGACTCACAGCGATTCCAAAGTGAGCACCTTTATCACATATTGAACATTTTGCCATCAAAAGCACCTCCTTAGGGAAAAATATAGACCCATATGGCCCTACAAACACGATTTATTTTAACAGAAGATGACATATAATGCAAGCATTATTTTCTATTGATGACATCCTTCTGTTTGTTTTTTAATCGCAGCCTCAACTTTTTCATCCATTTCATCCTTGTTTTGCGACTTCTTTGTGAATTTATTGATGATATCCGGAACCATATCCAGAATTTTAGTTACCGCATCCTGATCCTTAATATTTACCAGTTTGGAGCTGCCATTTTGAATTACCAGGACTGAGCTGGGGGATATCTTACCACCCATACCGCCTCCTGCATTGTTCTTGCTATCACTTGAAAATGCTCCAGCGCCTACGCCGAAGCTTACCTCTACAAGTGGTAAAATAATTGTATTTTCATCTACTCTAACCGCCTCACCAACAACTGTTTTTGTTGATATAAAGTTATCCATACCCTTAAATAATGATTCTACTGTTGAATTAAAACTATTCTCTGCCATTATAACGCCTCCTTCAGTACTACTATATTCTTTGTTAACTTTTTAAATCGTTTATCTAATATAAGCTTAATTACTATTATAAGGATTGTAACTAATCTTATTCTACCCCTTGCAAAATGTTTGCCTTCTAAAACTTTGTTTTCAAAATCCGGCGTAATTTGAATTTTATCTCCATATAAACTATAAAGCATACCAAGGACTCCTAAGGCTTGTCCTGTCGAACAGGGATCACCGGTACCAAACTTGATCTTAGAGCTTAATTCTGTTGGAAGAAGATGTTTTATTATCTTTTTTAGACTTTTCCATGTTATCTTAAATCCTTCCTTATTGGCATCCAGCTGTATAAAACCAAGGATTAAATCCAGTTTACCTTTTATATTGTGTGCAGACTCTAATATGATTTTTATCTTTTCTATAAGGTTATGGATAAAGGCTGTTACTTTTTCTTTCGTTTCTTTTATTTTATCATAACTACGTTTAAAAAACGAAGCCTTCTCTTTTTTTACCTGAGTCTTTCCTAGCAAGGCTTTCGCCCTTGTATCAGCCTGTTCTTCGATCACATCCTGCTCTTGGATCTGCTGAACTTGCCCCTTATGCTGCTCATCTATTGTATATTGATCTTCTATTTTATGCTGCTTTTGTACATTATGTGGATCTTCTATCTCTTTTTGCTCTTCTATCTTATTTTGATTTCCATTTTGATTTTCATTTTGATTTTCGAATTCGTTTTGCTCAATTTTATACGCTGTATCGATATCGTCTTCTTTTGTTTGCAGCTGGTTTTCTGCTGCCTTTTTCAGTTCTATTTTATCCGAATGTATTGTCTCTTTGATACGATTTACTGTCTTTTCACTTATTGTGTCCCGCTTTCCTCCAGATATGTCTGAAGATTCACGATTCTCAATATTTTGTTCTGTTTTTATTATTTCTTTCTTCTCTGTTGGTATTTTCGATTTCTTTACAGCTTTTTTAGTAGTTTTTCGCCTCGCTGTTTTTTTGCTTTTCTTCACCTTTTGCTTTCGTGGTTGAAGATTATCATAAATGGTAAACCAAAGCACCTTTACAAGAATATGAAACACTCCATTCATATGTGAAACTCTCGCTCTCACTATATGAAACAGCCAACTGAGCTTGCTATCCAGGATAAGTAATTCTTCACCATGCTCTAATTTTATTCTATATCTGACGGGAATAAAGAGTATAATGAGGAGCACTAATAATAATAATCCTATCACAGCAAGCAATAATATTCCTATTGTTTTCAATATAAATAAAATTACTCCAAGCATATATCCACATCAACCGCCAATCATCATCAATTTTATCCCAATATTATTATTTAAGCCTTCTTTTATAATAATATCATCCTATGTACGGTAATCTCTAAGACCAGGAATTTCATCTCCATAAAATAATATAGTGTGCATTTATTAAAAACATTATTGTTCTAATGCTATACCTCTTAAGTAAACTTATTTCTAACGTGCAGTAACATCTTATGTTTAAAATGTCTTATGTTTAAAATGTCTTATGTTTAAAATATCTTGTGTTTAAAATATCTTATGTAAAAATGTTTTACAAAAGTGTCTTACGAGAAGATGTTTTACAAAAATGTCTTACGAGAAGATGTTTCACAAAAAATGTCTTACATAAAATATCTTATGTAAAGTAACTTCTTACATCAAAATCTCCTGTATTATGATAAACCTCCATTATCATAGTTTGGACTAGCCCAATTGCTTCCTCTCTTCCTTTGGCAATTCCTACGATATGGACATCCACTTTCTTATAATGGGGATACAACAACTCGTTGACTTCCAGGATGTCAAACAAATTCTGAGGATTGGAGGCAAAAGCAACGCAATACACCCCAAAAGCAGCTTCTCTATTATTAATCGAAGCTACTGCCTTTTCTTTTTTCTTCTCCAGTTTTTCTCCTACAAAAAGTCGTGTTGCCCATAAAATCATAGAAAAACAAACCTCTTTCACTTTCGGATTTTTAGAATCCCTTTTACATAATCTTAGGTTTCTTATAAGTATACCACATATTACCAGAAAAAATACAGTCCTATTCTGACATTATATCATTTATTATCTCTACACAGGCTGCCTTTTCATATTCATCTGTACAACGTTGCAGGCTATAAAGGACATAATCCATAACTTCCTTATGATCGTTAAAGAAAACAGGAAGTTTATTTATCGTATTAGCCATGACAGCACGGGTAACCATTCGATCACTCTGGTCGAATAAGGCGGTCAATTCTTGTACCAATGACTTCTTTACTTCATAAACTTTATCTTCATCCACTATCTCATCCTGGTTCAGCTGCTGGTCAAAATCAATAAACAAACTATTGGATAGTAAATCCTGAGAACGTAATAATACCTGAAGCACCTGCTCCAGCATCAAGCTTTTTGTCAATTCCTGCTGCCGTTCCTTAACCTCAAATAAGGCATCCTCCATGATTGCCTGGTCATAATACATGGATTCTTGCGTTCCCTCCAGCTCTGTCAGCATTTCCAGCAAACTCTCAGAGGGTTCCTCTTTTTGATTATTTTCAAATTCTGCATTGATGGAAGCAATAATCTCAATTGCAATTCTTTCCGCTTTTTCAGAGTCAGACTCCACCATTCCTGCATAGGGAGTACACAGTAGCAGGGTGTAGATTTCATTGGTCAGCTCCTGAAGTCCGATATAAACGGTTGTTTCTGTCTCAAGTATAAGAGTCGCGGCCTGTAACATGGTTAACGCTTTCTGATACTCTTCTTTCGTAATATCCTTATATGATATCTCAGCCAGACAAGCTCTTTTTTCCCAAAGCTGGGGATAGAGTTCTTTCAAGCCTTCCTCAGAATATAACATTGCTGAGGTACGCAGCATATATAAGAAGGCTTCCAGAGAAGCAGTTTCCGAACCCAGATATGCATCTATACTATTCTTGATTAATTCAAAATACTTCTGCTTTGTAACGCGGATCGGCAGCTGCCCGAGCATCTCTTTGATTTTTTCATTAATAATCACATTATCCTCTGAATCAAAGATATATCTGAGTATTTCCTTTGCCAACTCCTCTTCATCTACCGCCTCTATTGTTCCTTCAAACCGATATTCTACACGATTGATCACATATTCATAGATCTGAAAAAGATCTGTATAAGCAGTAAGAGCATCCACATGCCAGGTATTCTTCTTCCTGATTTCATCTATAATACGAATAGCCTCTTCTCTTTCTTTTCCACTCTGCTTTTGTAAGATACCGTCTTTGATCATCACATTCAGCTGCTCCATGGTCTTAAGAGCCTCTTTACTCCAAGTGTTTTCATCATCACAGTAGGTCTCATAGAAGGAAAAATAGTGCATCGAAAGTCTAATGTTCGCATATGCGCAGTATTGATTAGAAAGCTGATTAAATAACCCTGGAATTGCCTCCTCTAATTGCTTTCCTTGCTGGATATCTTTACAAATATGCTTTATGCTTTTCTTCATTTCTCGTACCATCCTGTTCTTTTATTAATAATTATACTCCGTCACCGCATCGTCTGGAGCCTATTTTTCCTTACCAGTCATTCCTCTTTATTTGATCGTTGTTTATTCGATCCTATACCACATATTATAACAGTAATCTTATTTCCACACTAGATAAATATTACATATTTCCTATGATTTTACTACCATGGTATTATATGACTATTCTTCTACGCTCTCTTCATACTGTACTATGTATCGCTTTATATTCTGCTTCTACTTAGCTATATATTTCACTTTAATCCTATTGACACAGAACCATTGCCCTAATTCTTGCTTAAACTTTGCTTTTCATCTTTACTTTTCATCTTTGCTTTTCATCTTTGCTTTTCATCTTTACTTTCATCTTTACTTTCATCTTGCCTTAATTATTGCTCTAGCCTTTGCCAATCCTTGCCTTTCATCTTTGCCCAATATTATACCAGATACTAATGAAATTGGGAGCTACCCTGTATGAAGAAGTGCCTATTATAAAAATAATAAGCACTTCAGTTTTCCCATATAAAGTTTTCATCCATTATTTTATTCAAATCCAGTTTTATTGCTTGGTTACATGTTCATGCGTAAATAAATGATCCATACAATATTCATAATTACCATCACACTTGGAACAGAATCGGAACTCCAAATTGTCCCCATCCAGCTCAGTTCTTCCACAGACAGCACATTTATGCCTTGTTATTACATTCTTACCACGGAATTGAGTCACTGTTCCATGATTTCTCGGATCATTCATCTGACGGCGATAATCTGCCTTACGCTTCATTTCGCTTGGAGAAATCCTATGATAATTCCTTGTACCGAAGAAGAAGATAAGGAAATTTGTAAAGGTTAATACCAGCGGAATAATTAGAATCGCCGCACCGCTCCTTACATAATTATAAATCGTGTAAAGATAAATTACTCCCTCTAAAATTGCCATATACTTTGCTTTTATCGGAATCAAAAAGTAAATATAAAACTGCAAATCTGGATATAAGGCAGCAAAAGCAAAAAACATGGTACTGCAGATTAATCCCATCGCGCCAGCCGCTGAAATACTATAACCGGTAATCAGATAAACAATCAAATATCCAATAATATTCAATATTACTCCAGTAAAGAAATAAAGATTTAAACGAAAAGCTCCCCAATTCTGCTCTAATGCATTGCCAATCATATAATAGAAATAGGTAGAAATAGCAAAAAATAAAATATTGCTAATATTGTTTGCTGGAATGATAAAGGTAACCAGTCTCCAGATCTGCCCCTTTAATATCAAATCAAAGTTCAAAGAAAGATATGTGTTTAGGACATCCGGCATAAAAGTACCCAAAATCAAACCCAAGCAAAATATTCCCACGATATATTTCATTAAATTCGGTATTGCATATCTACCAAGTTTTCGTTCCAATTTGTTAATAAAATTCACGATAAACACCTGTTCCTTTCAAGCAAAGCTAAAAAATAAGTAATTGCGAAACTATATAGTTTTTGCAATTGCATACACAGCAAATACTATTTCTCCGCTCCAACGCTTCCTTCGGGCTTAGCTTCCGCTTCGAAACAGTATCTGCTGTGTATACAATATCTTCAGTTAATGAGTTTCACAATTACCTAAAAGCTAAAAATTAAGTAATGCGGAACTTAAAAACTGTTGCTATTCATTATCAAAAAATCTTTCTATTTCTGAATACGATAACAATAATAGCGGCAATTACTAAGGCCGTGCATACGACCACAACAAATCCATGGGGTTGATCCGCTCCAGGGATATGCACAAAGTTCATACCATAAAAGCTTGCAATCATTGTTGGTATAGAAAGCACGATTGTAACCGCAGCCAGGAACTTCATTACACCATTTTGATTATTTGAAATAATCGAAGCAAATGCATCCATTGTTCCGCTTAAGATTCCACTATAGATATTAGCCATTTCGATAGCCTGCTTATTCTCAATAATCAAATCTTCCAATAAATCCTCATCTTCCGGATAGTGCTTAATACTCTCAATCTTTAACATCTTTTCAAACACAACTTCATTAGAGCGAAGCGAAGTTGTAAAATATACAAGACTCTTCTCCAACTCTAATAGTTCGATTAGCTCACGATTCTGTGTGGAAATATGAAGCTTACGTTCAACCTCCTCACTTTTGCGGTCTATCGTTCTCAGATTTTGAAGAAAGGTCGATGCATTCCGATAAAGAATCTGCAAAATAAACCGTGTCTTCTTATAGGTATAAAAGTCTCTGACACGTCCGTCAATGAAGCATTTCAGCACCGGAGTTTCCTCCAGGCATACCGTAACCATACAATTATTCGATATTATAATACCAAGCGGTATTGTTACATAACGATCCTTATCATTTCTTTTCTCAAGTGCTGGGATATCTACTAAAATCAGAGTATAATTATCCTCAACCTCAATTCTGGCTCTCTCTTCTTCATCCAGAGGAGCTCTCAGATGATCCACTTCAATTCCGGTTGCTTCTGCAACCTCCATCAGCTCTGTTGCAGAAGGAGCGGTCATTGCAATCCAGCATCCTTCGGTAATTTCTGTCATCCTCTGTAAAGAGCTATCTGATGTTCTAAAAATATCAATCATAAATGCATCCTTTCCACTGCCTATGAGCATGTGCACCTCTGGTACACGTGAGAAGTAAGCATTTAGACTAAGTGGGTTGAACTTCTGCCGATTACGCCCTTGACCTATTCTTTACTACTCATAGCAGTCCATATTAAATTTTGTATTCGTATACTGTCCTGACTACTACTCGGGCCGGCTTCCATCCATACCACATCCTTTTTATAATAATAATAAAACCTTATCGTATCGCATCTCATACTGATACGCGTGAAAAAGATGAATATCCAGTGGAATTCATCTTAATTCATAACAGGCTATTCTTAACCTGACCTTATTATAAGTTTTTATAATACCTTTGTCAAATAAAACAAAATTTAATAATGTTTATAGTTTCCTAAGAAAGATGATTATTCCATAACATTTTGCATAAAATTTATAGGACTAGATATTCCTATTGTCTCTTTTGTTCAAAGTTATATACATTGATTCAAAAAATTATATTTACAGGATTGTTCGTTGTCTAATATGTTCTTTCGTTAGGAAATCGTTTTTCTAAACTTAAGGAATTTTGAACAATTTATCATTATTTGATACCTTTTCTCTTATTATGGCATATACATTTAGTTAAGATATTTTATATTTTATTAATAGTTCAAAAAAATTAATGTGTTGAACTTGAGAATTGGTTAGCGTATAATAAAGAAAGTTGATTTTTATCTTTATATGTAGTAAATAGGGAGTGATAGCATGAATAAAATCTATAGCCTTGGTATAGATATAGGTTCTACAACCGTTAAAATAGCAATTATCAATGACGAAGGGGTTCTTCTATTTTCTGATTATGAGCGTCACTTTGCCAATATACAAGAGACTCTGGCCGGCTTAATAAAGAAGGCTCAGGATAAGCTTGGTGATATTAAGGTATCACCGGTCATCACTGGTTCAGGCGGATTAACCATTTCTAAGCATTTAGAGGTTCCCTTTGTCCAAGAGGTAGTTGCAGTATCAACTTCCCTGCAGGACTATGCGCCACAGACCGACGTAGCAATTGAATTAGGCGGCGAGGATGCTAAGATTATTTATTTTACCAATGGAATAGAACAACGAATGAATGGTATTTGTGCCGGAGGTACAGGTTCCTTTATCGATCAAATGGCTAGTTTATTGAAAACGGATGCTTCCGGCTTAAATGAATACGCAAAGAATTATCAGGCTATTTATCCAATTGCTGCACGCTGCGGCGTATTTGCAAAGTCGGATATCCAGCCCTTAATTAATGAAGGTGCTACAAAGCCCGATCTTGCTGCCTCCATTTTTCAGGCAGTGGTAAATCAAACCATCAGTGGTTTGGCTTGCGGAAAGCCCATTCGTGGAAATGTTGCCTTTTTAGGCGGACCGCTTCACTTTTTAGGTGAATTAAGAAACGCCTTTATCCGTACCTTAAATTTAACCCCGGAACAGATTATCGCTCCGGAGCATTCTCATTTATTTGCTGCATTAGGAGCCGCAATGAATGGAAAACAAAGTATTAGCTCAGACTTGTCTGATTTATATAAGAAGCTGTCTCTTGGCATCAAGATGGATTTTGAAGTAAACCGTATGCAGCCGTTGTTTACGAGTGAAGAAGAATATCAGGATTTCCGAAACAAGCACTCTGTACATACCGTGAAAAAAGATAATTTAAATACTTATGAAGGAAATTGCTTCCTGGGTATTGATGCAGGCTCTACCACCACAAAAGTTGCTTTGGTCGGTGAGGATGGTTCGCTCCTCTATTCTTTCTACAGCAACAACAATGGCAGTCCTCTCAAAACCACCATTCGTGCCATAAAAGAAATATATGATCTTCTGCCACCAAAAGCGAAGGTTGTACGCTCCTGCTCCACCGGTTACGGTGAAGCCTTGATTAAAGCTGCACTGATGCTGGATGAGGGCGAAGTAGAAACGGTAGCTCATTATCATGCCGCTGCCTTCTTTGAACCTGAGGTAGACTGTATTCTAGACATCGGCGGTCAGGATATGAAGTGTATCAAAATAAAGAATCACTCCGTAGATAATGTATTACTCAATGAAGCCTGCTCCTCTGGCTGCGGCTCCTTCATTGAGACCTTTGCAAAATCCTTGAATTATGAGGTTCAGGATTTCGCCAAGGTGGCTTTGTATGCAGGTAATCCTATCGATCTGGGAACCCGTTGTACTGTATTTATGAATTCTAAGGTGAAACAGGCACAAAAGGAAGGTGCTACGGTAGCAGATATCTCTGCCGGATTGGCATATTCCGTTATTAAGAATGCATTATATAAGGTAATTAAAATCACCAATCCGAAGGATCTTGGTAAGAAAATGGTGGTTCAGGGCGGAACCTTTTATAATGATGCCGTTCTTCGCAGCTTCGAGCTCATCTCCGGCTGTGAGGCTGTAAGACCTGACATTGCAGGTATTATGGGTGCTTTTGGCGCGGCACTGATCTCACGAGAGCATTATACCGGTGAAGAAAGCTCCATGCTTTCCATCGATGCTATCAATGAACTAAAATACGAAACCACTTTGGCTCGTTGTAAACGCTGTACTAACAGCTGTTTGCTTACAGTTAATAAGTTCACCGGCGGAAGGCAGTATATCACCGGTAACCGTTGTGAAAGAGGTCTTGGTAAGGAGAAGAATGTTGATAACATTCCCAACTTATTTGAATATAAACTGAATCGTTATTTTAATTATACGTCCTTAACAGAAGCGGAAGCAAAACGCGGTGCCGTTGGTATTCCGAGAGTACTTAATATGTATGAGAATTATCCCTTCTGGCATACCTTTTTTACAAAGCTGGGCTACCAGGTTGTGCTTTCACCAACCTCCAGCCACAAGATCTATGAGCTTGGAATTGATTCCATACCTAGTGAATCAGAATGTTATCCGGCAAAGCTGGTGCATGGACATGTGAAATGGTTAATTAACCAGGGGCTTTCCTATATCTTCTATCCAAGCATTCCTTATGAACGCAAGGAGATTCCAGGAACCAATAACCACTACAATTGTCCAATTGTCACGTCCTATTCGGAAAATATTAAGAATAATGTGGAGGAGCTACGCGATTCTTCCATCGAATTTGATAGCCCCTTCCTCTCTTTTGAAAATGTGCAGATTGCAGGAAATCGTCTGGTTGAAATCTTCACCAGCAAGCCTGGCTTCACAGAAAAAGAGGTAAGAAATGCTGTAGCTGACGCATGGACAGAGCTGACTGCTGCAAGAGCTGATATGTGCAAAAAGGGCGAGGAGACCATGGCATATCTAAAGGCCTCCGGTAGAAAGGGTATCGTACTTGCAGGCCGTCCTTATCACGTAGATCCTGAGATTCATCACGGTATACCGGAATTGATTAATTCCTATGGAGTGGCTGTTCTGACAGAGGACTCTATCTCCCATCTAAGTGAAGTGGATCGACCGACCATCGTAGTTGATCAATGGATGTATCACTCAAGATTATATGCTGCTGCCTCTTATGTTCGGAGTCAGCCAAACCTGGAATTAATTCAGCTTAATTCCTTTGGCTGCGGCTTGGATGCGGTAACCACGGATCAGGTATACGATATACTGTCAAAGTCCGGTAAGATATATACCGTATTAAAAATAGATGAAGTAAATAATCTTGGAGCAGCCAGAATCCGTATTCGTTCATTGTTATCCGCAGTCCGTGAGCGTGAGAACAAACAGCTTATCTCAAAGCTTAGCTCTGCTGCTCACAATAGAGTTATCTTTACAGAAGAAATGAAGGAATCGTATACGATTCTTGCTCCGCAGATGTCACCAATTCATTTTGATTTACTGGAGCCTGCTCTGAAATCTGGTGGCTACAACGTGGTAGTTCTACCAAATGATAATCGTAAAGCGGTAGATATTGGTTTACAATTTGTAAATAACGATGCTTGCTATCCTTCTCTTATGGTGGTGGGTCAAATTATGGATGCCTTACTTTCCGGTAAATATGATTTGAATAAAGTTGCTGTCATGATTACCCAGACCGGTGGCGGCTGCCGTGCTACCAATTACATTGGTTTTCTCCGACGAGCTTTGGAGAAAGCTGGTATGTCGCAGATTCCGGTAGTCTCCTTAAGTGCTTCCGGACTTGAGAAAAATCCGGGACTTAAAATCACTCCCGGACTACTGATCTCAGCCATGCAGGCTTTGGTTTATGGAGACGTCTTCATGCGAGTCTTATATCGAACCAGACCCTATGAGAAAATCCCTGGCTCTGCTAATGCCCTTCATCAGGAATGGAAAGCACGCTGTATTCAAAGCATTGAGCATGGTGCTAAATGGAGTGAATATAAAAAGAATATTCGAGGTATCATTCAAGATTTTGATACTCTTGCTTTGGACGAATCCGTTAAAAAACCCAGGGTTGGCATTGTTGGTGAGATTCTTGTTAAGTTCCTCCCTTCTGCCAATAATTATTTGGTAGAGCTTCTGGAAGCAGAAGGAGCTGAGGCTGTAATGCCTGATTTACTGGATTTCTTCATGTACAGCTCCTACAATAGTAACTTTAAGGCGAAATACCTGGGCAAGAAAAAATCCTCAGCTTATATTGGTAATACTGTCATCTGGGCTTTGGAAATGCTTCGAGGGACAGCCACCAAGGCTTTTGAAAAGAGTGCTCGCTTTACACCTCCAGTGCCAATTAAAAAACTGGCAGAATACGCGGAGCCTGTTGTATCGATTGGTAATCAAACCGGTGAAGGTTGGTTCTTAACCGGCGAGATGCTGGAACTCATTCACTCCGGTGTAAAAAACATTGTTTGTACGCAGCCCTTTGCTTGTCTTCCCAACCACATTGTTGGAAAAGGTGTTATTAAGGAGCTGCGCCGTCAACACCCGGAGGCCAATATTGTAGCCATTGATTATGATCCAGGTGCCAGTGAGGTTAACCAGCTGAATCGAATTAAACTCATGCTGGCTACCGCAGTGAAGAATTTGGATAAGAATGAAGTCCCTGAGGAAAAAGTGCATATGGAAAGTACTCCGACAGAGCTCCAATATGAGTAATTAAACATTAGAATATGAGTAAATAAACGTTAGAAATCGGTTCAAGCTATAATATGCCCGAAATCTCTATCTCTTCCATGTGAATAAATATTTATTCTCGAATCATAATCTATATTGAATAGAGGAAAAACAAGCAGCTTCCACCTGAATCATTGTTATTCTGCCGTACTTGTACTCTGACCTATGGAATAAGCAGGGCTGCTGTAAAAGGCAGCTCTGCTTATATACTTTATTGAAATACAATAGGAAAGACATTTGATATGATTATATGTGTTAAAATTGTCTGGTCAAAATTCTTCTAGTCAAGATTTTTCGGGTCGGAATCGTTATTCTTCTCCTCACAGGAACAGCCTTCTTTTTCCTTTGCATCGGTTATTACTGTCTCCGGCTTTTCCACATCATTCATTTCCATCCTGCCATCCCTGCTTAATTCTTCTGAAAATTCATGAGCGAATTGTGTTTTTAGCTCCTTTCTGCCAGGGGATTTCGAAATCTCCTGACTATCAGTCTTTTTTACTTTCTTCATGACAAGGTAAATTATCGCATAAGCTGCCGTCATGGACACTCCGGCTATTAAACCTGAGGTTTGTCCTGATATAAAGGGCATGCTGGCAATTATTACAATAATACTGATTAACGCGATCCAGGAAGTGAACGGAAAACCAGGCATCTGGCATTTCCCTTCCGGCGGACAGCCATTGCATTT
>JAEWMZ010000151.1 GCA_023392995.1 Bacillota bacterium | reverse complement strand
TAAGCTTATCACCATTTTCTGCAATTCATATTCATCATCAACGATCAGCAGCTTACAGTCATATATATGATTCATACTTTTCTATCCCTTCCTTTGTTTATGTATATACTTAATCTCTTACAGTTTTCTTTTATAATTACACCCTTTGTTGGTACCTAATTCTTGTTTTTATTTGTACGTAAAGTCTTTTCATTATCCATAGTACATTTCTTGCATTTAACCATACTCGCAGCTATCTATATATCTTGACATAGGACTACACTGATCTATATAACTCATGTACCTATATTTCTCTTTAATTACAACTCAAGTCATTCAATCAATTAATAATAACTCATGACTTGCAGTTCCTTTACCTCAAAACATGTAACCATTCAACCGCTTTCTCTTATTATAGCCTAAACAATAAAAAAATGGGACGATTTCATAAAGTTTAAGGTAAATTTAAGGCAGGCTGCAGGTAGATGTAAGGATCCCCTGTTAGGATATATCAAGTAATCATATAGGTAATTGCGAAACTCAGTAACGGAAGACATTTTATTACACAGCAATTACTGTTTCGAAGCGGAAGCTAAGCCCGGAGGAAGCGTTGCAGCGAAGAAATAGTATCTGCTGTGTATACAATCACAAAAGCTATACTGTTTCGCAATTGCCTACTCAAATACCTCAAAAGGAGATCTCTTATGGATATAATAACAACAAGCTCTCTTTGTAAGCAATACAAAAAGACGATGAGCGTCAAGGATTTGGATCTATGTATTCCAAAAGAAACAGTCTACGGCTTTTTAGGGCCCAACGGTGCCGGCAAATCAACCACAATGAAAATGGTTTTAGGTCTTGTTACTCCAACCAGCGGTTCCATTCAGGTATTTGGCAAGGCCATGAACGCCAGAAACCGAATTGAAATTTTAAAAAAGGTAGGAGCATTAATCGAATCCCCAAGCTATTACGGACATTTAAGCGGCTGGGAGAACTTAAAAATTATTGCTATTCTTAAAAATGTAGATGATAAGGAAATAAAACGGGTACTCCACATTGTTCGTCTGGAAAATCAGCAAGGGAAAAAGGTATCCCAGTACTCCCTTGGGATGAAGCAACGGCTTGGTCTTGCAGGAGCATTGCTTGGTAATCCCCAGCTTCTGCTGCTGGATGAACCGACCAACGGTCTGGATCCGGCAGGAATTCAGGAAATCAGAGAGTTAATCTGCTCTCTTCCCACCGAATACGGTATTACAGTTATGGTTTCCAGCCATTTGCTCAGTGAAATTGATCAACTTGCAAACCATATCGGTATTATCAGCCGGGGCGAGCTTGTGTTCCAGGATAGCTTATCCGAGCTCCGAAAAAAAAGCAGTCACAAAATCGCTATCCGTACATTAGATCCAGCGGCAGCCACCAAGGCATTGCAAAACCTGGGTATTCCCTTTCAGCTTCAGGAGGATTATATTCTGATGCCGAAAGCTACAGACAAAGAGCTGGCAAAACACCTGTACCATTTATTTTCGGAGGGTATTCAAATTGTTAGAATTGAGGAGAGGCATAAGAATTTGGAACATATCTTCCTAGAATTAACAGGAACGGCGGTGAGTCTATAGTGAAATCACTCTACTTAGAATTCAAAAAAATTCGTTACCGGAAGCTATGGCTGACCATTGTAATTCTGGTCGGCGTGCAGTTCCTATGGACCTTATGGTCTTCGAAAAAAATGGATGAGCAGGCTTTAGAACAAGGATGGATGTACTTTCTTTATCAACTCTCCTCTCTAAACACCCTTATGATGCCCATCGCAGCCGCCGTTGTGGCTTCCAGACTTTGTGATACGGAGCATAAAGGCGGTATGCTGAAGCTTATGTATACTGTGGTTCCCCGCGGTAAGCTTTTCCTGGCGAAATTCCTCTGTGGCAGTATCTTTATGGCTTTAGCTGCCCTCTTACAGGTGTTATTAATCCTGTTTCTCGGAAAAACCAGGGTCTTTGCAGGTAATGCTCCGGCTGACAGGCTGCTCTTTTACTTACTGACTACGATCGCTGTCAATGTTACAATTTTACTGTTTCAGCAGGTATTGTCCCTCTTCTTTGTCAATCAGATGATTCCCCTGACAGCCGGACTGGTTGGAAGCTTTGCCGGTTTGTTCAGCCTGTTCTTTCCCGGCAGCTTAAAACGGCTGCTGATATGGGGCTATTATGGTGTATTGGCTAATGTTAATTTGAACTGGGATCAGACAACTCGCCACGCTGAATTTTATTATACCCCGACCGACTGGGCGGGCTTACTTATGCTGGCTGTGATGTTTGCCGGAATATATCTTCTGGGTCAATTTCTGCTTAAAAGAAAGGAGCTGTAATTATGCTGTTCAAATCAATACGGGCGGAGGAACGGAAGCTACGGCACAGCCCGGTATGGCTCGCCTCATTCATACTTCCAATCATTCCGGCTATCATGGGAACCTTTAATTATGTACAAAATATCAGTATCTTGCAGGATCAATGGTATAGCCTGTGGACTCAACATACACTGTTTAACTGTTACTTCTTTTTGCCTGCACTTATTGGAATCTATGCCTCCTATTTGTACCGACTGGAACACACCAATTATAATTGGAATCGTTTATTGCTGCTTCCGGTTCCTTTCCTGTACCATTATCTATCCAAGCTTGTTATTGCCTGGGGCATGGTGCTGGTCACGCAAGCCTGGACAGGTATCTTATACATGATCTGCGGTAAGCTTATCGGATTAACTGCGCCGCTTCCACAGGAATTCCCGGTATGGCTCTTATTCGGAGCCGTCGGCAGCTTTGTAGTCTGTGCTCTGCAGCTTTGTATTTCCCTTGTCCTGAGGAGCTTTGCTGTGCCGGTGGGAATTGCCCTAATCGGTGGAATTGGTGGAATCGCCGCACTTTCGGCAGGTCATGGTGCGCTATTTCCCTATGCCTTGATTAGCCTTGGGATGAGAGCGAATAACCCTGCTGCTCCAATGCCCTGTGCAGCGGATGTTTTTCTTCGAAACAGTCTTATCTATGTAATACTCTGTGTGATATTTGTTTTTTTCTGGGGGCGAAAACGAGATATTGCCTGAATGTAAAATTTGTTAATGCCTGAATATAAAACTTGTTAATGCCTGAATATAGAAACTAAATAATACCTGAAAATGAATGAAACTCCCCGGCCAGAGAGCATTGATGTGCTACGATAATTGCCGGGGAGTTTAAACCCATTCGATTTAATTTGTTAAGCTTAAATTCTATTTTGATGAAATGAACGGTAACCACTCTGAAAATCCACCTCATTACAAAGAGGTTCCTCATTTACAAACGCTTTGAGATTATTCATACTGATCTTCTTAATGCGTTCCAGCGTCTCCGGCAAATGATATTGTCCTGAAATATGAGGAGTCAGAATTAGATTGGGGCAATCCCACAACGGACTATCTTCGGGCAAGGGCTCAACTGCGGTAACATCAATTGCTGCACCGGCAATTTCACCTGAGATAAGCGCTTCACACAGTGCTTTTTCATCCACAAGGCTTCCACGACCGACATTGATAAATATCCCATCTTTTTTCATAGCAGCAAATTCTTCTTTCCCAAAGAACTTAGTCAGCTCTTTGGTTCCCGGCAAGGTTAACGCGACAATATCTGCTTGGGGCAATAATTCCGGCAAAGCTTCCATCTGGTACAGTCCCTGCAAATATTCTGGCTTTTCAGTCCGGTGTTTGCGAATTCCAAGCACCTTCCCGCCAAGCATATGGATTCGCTTTGCAAATTCACTACCGATATCCCCCATGCCAACGACTAAGACCGTAGAATTCCAGATAGAGGTGACCTTCCCTTCATCCATCCACCGATGCTTCTTCATATTATCCTGATACAGATATAATTTCTTCTTCAAGCACAGAGCAGCACCCAGCATATGTTCCGAGATGGCCAGACCATACGCACCTGACGCATTCGTAAGCTTCACACCTTCCGGCAACACCCCCGGCTGAATATAAGCATCTGCGCCTGCACTGTTAAGCTGAATCCATTCCAGTTTCTTTGACTCTTTTAATATGGTTGGATCCACATTGCCGATAATGATATTCGCATCCAGAATTTCTTCTGCCGTGGCTGTCTGTCCATCCTTGTATATCACCTGCAGCTTGGGTGCAATCTTGGCAACCTCTATTTTCTGCTGTTCATGAAAGGGTATTACAACTAATATTTTCTTCATCTTATCTTTTCCTCCTGAGTATTATGAAAAGCTTTTCCTCTTGTAGCAATTTACCTTCATTACAATCAGATTCCAAACAAATCAAATACATCCTTTTCAGCAATCTTTCGTTCACTTTTCTTATCTGCATTCTTAAGCATATTATCCAGTTTTTTCTCCATAGATTTCTTCACAAGCTCCGTACTGTCAATATCCCGTAGTTCAAAAAATAACATCGGATTAGTATCTAGCCGGGCTCCGATCCCATATAGTACTGCTGCTACATGCTTACACATAGATGCCCAGTCCGGACAACTGCAATCAAAATGTATTTCCTTCGGAGAAGGAAACAGACCATATTTTCTTTCCTTAAATAAAACCTCTAGTTCCTTCGGGAAGCTACCAGCCACCAATTGCTCCAGTGTATCTATCCTATGATTGCATAAAGCAATTACTTTATTCCATTTTTCTTTACTTAACTTATCGATTTGAACGGTAATCGTATAGGGCTTACTGGAACTACCTTGTACGATTGCCTTGACCTCACCTTTTGTAATCTTCAAATCAAGAACTGCGTTATTACGGACATAGCTTCTGCCCCTTGAAATACGGTTACTGTAATCGGCATAGCTCTCCAGATTTTGATTCCAGGCCTTTCCCCACCAGCTTTTTGCTAAGGTTCTTCCCTCTATCGTGATTGGTTGAAGCTCCTTATTCTTTGCTTTCAATTTGGCCAGTGCTTTCAACGACTTTTCTTTCTTTTCTGCCACTGATACATAAGGAGCAAATCCATAATAACTCATCTCATATCACCGCCCAACGTAAATAATTTCATCAGATCTTCATTACTAAGCTCAGTAATCCACTGCTCTCCACTGGAACCCAGGATATCTCCGGCCATCTTTTGTTTTTCCACAATCATTGCATCTATTTTTTCTTCTATCGTACCCTTTGTTATGAATTTATGCACCATAACATTCTTTGTCTGTCCAATACGAAATGCACGATCTGTAGCTTGATTTTCAACTGCCGGGTTCCACCACCGGTCAAAATGAATTACATGGTTAGCAGCAGTCAAATTAAGTCCGACTCCACCTGCCTTGAGCGATAGAACCATATAAGGAATATAATCTTCACTGTTAAAACGTTCTACCATCTGACTCCTTATTTTTACTGGCGTACCTCCATGCAGAACAAATCCCTCTTTATGAAATATTTGTTTTAAGTAATCCGATAGTGGTTCCGTCATCTCACGGAACTGAGTAAAGATCAGCACTTTTTCTTTCTTTTCATAGATTGTCTCACAGATATCGCGGAGTTGTTCAAATTTGCCACTGGCTTCCGGTACATATTCCTCTCTTCCCAGATATTGATCCGGATGATTGCAGATTTGTTTGAACTTCATAATGCTGGAAAGAACGAGGCCTTTCCGCTCTATCCCCTCGGCTCCCTGAAGCTTTTCTTCGATCTGGTTTACAAGTTTTTGATATAGGGCAATTTGTTTCTTAGACAGAGCGGCATATTCATTCATCTCCAGCTTGTCCGGCAAATCCGTAATGATCATTCTATCCGTCTTCAATCTTCGTAGAATAAAAGGCTGAATTATTTTACGAAGCTTTGCATAGCCTGTACCATGATCAGTAAGACCCTTTGTAAAATTAGTAAATTCCTTCGCGGATCCAAGCAATCCCTGATTAAGAAAATCAAACAGGGACCATAAATCACTTAATCGATTCTCAATGGGAGTTCCCGTCATAGCAATTCTCATCTTAGCGGAAAGTTTCTTTATCTGCTTCGTCTGCTTTGTTCCCGGATTTTTGATTGCCTGCGCTTCATCCAGGATTAAAATATCCCATTGCTTCTTCTGCAATTCTTCCAATTTAACAGCCATCCCATAGGTTGTTATAGACAGAAATATGGAGGAATCCAAACAAATCTCCTCTGCGGCTATTCCAGCACTGCTGTGTAAAATTTGATAGGTCATTTCAGGCGCGAACTTATTAATTTCCCTCTGCCAGTTTCCGATTAAAGAAGCCGGTAAAATTAATAAAGCATTTCCCTTAAAATGAACTCTGTAATATTCTAAAAAAGCAATCATCTGAACTGTTTTACCAAGGCCCATATCATCTGCAAGACAAGCTCCAAAGCCTAGCTGTGACATTTGATAAAGCCAATGATATCCATTTTTTTGATAATTCCTAAGTGTAGCATGAAAGGAGGGTACCTCATCAATTTGTTCCAGGGTGAATGGATTGCTTAAACTATTCCTAATTTGACCTAGCCATTGTCCATTTGTAACAATTACCTCGATATCTCCTGTTGCTCCATCTGTCAGAGAATCAGACTGTAATTCCATTCTCAAGGCTTCTTTCACTGTAATTTCACCATGATTTGATTTGTCTTGGAGCTTATGGAAGGCCTCCAGAGCTTGCGTTAATTTATCCTTGTTGATTTCAATCCATTTTCCTTTATATTGAACTAAGCCTTCCGCCATGGACAGAAATTGTCTTAACTCCTGTTCCGATAGCTTATCCTCTCCAATCAATAAGGTAGGAGTAAAATCCATGATTGCATCAAGTCCCACCTTGGAAGGCTCGTTGTTTCCAACCGCAACAGAAAGTCGAACAGAATTAGTTTTCTTTCTCCACCAATCAGGAACGCGGCACATAATACCCGCTGCTTCATATAATGGGATTTCATTCAAAAAAGTATAAGCTTCCTGGACGGTTATTTTAAGGGGAGAAAACAATTCTCCACTTTCCATCAGCTCAGAGATAAAATTGCTATGTTCTGCTGCCTTTGTTACCGTTGACAAAAGAGCTAGAAGTTTTTTTTCATCCTGTTTATATTCCTGAAGTGCGTTTTTTAGAGGGGTATGCACTGCTTTCTTACTTTTTGCGGGTTTTGTTGAATATGTTGCCATGAATGCAAACGGATAGTCAGTCTCCGAATTTTCAACCATGTGGAAAAACACCCTGCCAACCACATTAATATTTGAATTACGCTCAGTAAAATACATCGCTACCGAGCCGCTAAATTCTGAAATCTCTGTTCGAAAGACTTCAATCAGTCTATCCCAGATCATATGCAGCCATGAGACCGTTACAAATTCCATACCAACAGCAAACGGAACCTTATTTATGAAGTCAATGCATTCCTCCTCCGATAGTTCAACCTGAATTATGTCTCTTGACAGCTCAACATCCGGTTGTCTGGATAACTTTTGAAGCACCTTGTCGGCAATCGAATAAAGAAATTCTATTTGAGGTGAAAACCACTCTTTCCTTGTAATAAAACCAAGGTGATACAATGCGATGTATTTATTATCATCAAATTGCCTCTTCCAATCCTCCAGTTCCTGATTATTAGGATTATTATCTTTTATCTTGACCGAATCTGCTTCTGCCAAATCTACTATAAACCCCTCAGGCCTATAATATGCAGTTAATTTATATCTCTGCTGTGTGTTTGTATTTGACATATGTATCAGTGTACCTCCTATTTTAACCGTTCATTCTCATTTTCCTTTTTAATTGCTTCGTCACGAACTATCCAATGTTATTATATAATTATAATTCTACCTTCCGCTTCTTCAACTAAATCCCTATCCATCTAGGTGATAGCGAAACTCATTAACAAGAGCTATTGTATACAATTGCAAAAACTATATTGTTTCGCAATTGCCTAATCATATCCACTTTGATAGTAAATCTGCTATCCTGTTAAACCATCCTTTTATCTTAATTTCTATCATAGTACACCATTATTATTACATATTCTAACATATATTTGAGATATAAGAAAGACGCTATGCATTCAACTTTTTATATGATATCATAATTAATAACAAATGAATTAGGAATACTAGCCGCAAGCTATAAAATCTTTGAACTTGCGATTCAAATAATCGATTAGGATAAAGAAAATGAGGTTTTATGAATAAAAAAACGTTAAAGAAAGTAGCGCGCCTTCAATCTGCCAGATCATGGATATCAAATTATAGCGGTAAGAATCTGGTGAGAGGTTACCGTAAGCGTTATGGTGTTACGCTGTTATGTGCTGCAGAGGAATTAAAAATGTTAGGGATAGAGGTTTCTGACCAATATATCTCACAGCTTAAAGTTGCAGAAGAAAATATCCGAAAACAAAATATAATCAGGAAACGTCTGAAAGAAGAAAAAAGATTGCAGGATTTGTATCCGGATTCTGACGGCACTTATTATTATATTGCCGGATATACCTCCGGTGGTGCTCCCTTTGGAGTTACTTGGGAGGAAATGGGCATGACACCTTACAATGAACCCGAGGATACTTCTGATGACTTGCCATTTTGAAGAATTCACACCTGCTATTTGAATATGAGCTTGCATCATAAAAATGACACAAGCTCTAACTTATAGAAAATTATTTGTTATTTCACAGACTAATTACTATTCTCCAAACTGCCGTCCCGTCTTATCCACCGTATATTCTCCGGTATAGATCAGCTTTGATACAGGAACAATCTTATACCCTTGATCCTGTAATCCAACAATAATCAGTTCTAAAGCACCCGGCGTGTATTTCGCACCATTATGCATTAATATGATAGAACCATTACTCAACTTTTTATTCCCAACAACTCTATTTAAAATACTGTCAACTCCATGATCCTTCCAGTCCTGGCTATCAATGTCCCATTGGATCGTATGATAGCCGCAGTCCTTAGCGGAATCAAGTACCGCCTTATCATAATCCCCATAGGGTGCGCGAAACAAAGACATCTCAATACCCGTTAGCTCCATAACATCATCATGCACTTCCATGATTTCTTTCGTACACTCTTCCTTTGTTAACTTCGTCATCTTCTTATGGTTATCACTATGATTCCCAATATCATGACCCGCTGCCACGATCTTTTTTACCGAGTTTGGGTATTTCTCAACCCAGTCACCCGTCACAAAAAAGGTTGCTTTGAGCTGATATTTATCAAGGGTATCTAAAATTTTTTGCGTGTCATCATTTTCATAGGCACAGTCAAAGGTAAGTGCTACTTTTTTTTCATCCGTTTGGACGCTGTAGATTGGCATTTCACTTTTTGTAATTGTTGTATTTGATACGGTTACTGCATTTGGCAGGACATTGACACCAAAGCCGATAATCGCGATTAGACTCAATACCATAATTCCTACCTTCATAAACAAGGCTGCAGTTGTAACCTGCTCTGTACCAGGATTTTTATTTGCACTTAGCTCTTTTTTCATATCAGGATCTAATTCTTCAAGATTATAAAGATCATTCTTAGCATGCTTCTTTTCCTTGGATTCCATAGCCTACCACCAATATGTTGTCTTACTATAATATATAAAGATGGCTAGGACTATATTCAAGTTTATTGCAGCTATTCTTTCGAAATTACTTTAGGCCTTCCGCAAAACGAATCAACTCCTGCTCGGCCAGAATCTCGCTCTGATAGGGATAGTTCTTTGCTATTTTCACAAAATCAGCTTTGATTTTAGCAGCTTGTGCATCCTCTTTTTTTGCCAGTAAAGCATAAGTATATTCTGTCCGCAGTACAGAAGGAAACTTTTTCATTAGCTTCATAAACTTTTTCTGTTCCTTGCTAAAGTATTGTTCCAGAATATCGGCTCTATTCTCTCCCACTAGTTCACAATAGATTTGGTCAACCACCAGTAAATTACGATGCAACCCTACAATTCCGGTTTTCCTATCTAGAATTTCCTTTATCAAGACCTCCGCTTCCTGAAAATTCATCTGATCCATGAAACGGCTGCAGCTTAGAACCCCCAGTGAGGCTATCATACTGTTTTTCATTGCTTCCTCTGACGGAACCTCAAACCACTCATCCGGCATATCCTTCAGGCGAACACCGGCTGCCTGCTGCCCGTTTACTTTCATTTGTACCCAAAAAGCCTGCAGCGCTTCATTGTTTTCTCTAAGTGCTAAGACGTTGTAACCGTCATTATTCACGGTTCCAAGCCGCATGGGAATCCCATTTACAATTGCAAATCCAACCCCGATTATGGCCAGTATCATTAATATCGGCGATAGTACCCCTGTCCTGGTGGTAAATAATACAGCTATACCAAAGATAAGGGCAGATACCAAATTAAAAATTGATCCGCCTAAATTATAAAGAACAAAAGGATAGTTTCCTTCTTTCATCTCCGGTGGTATCAGCAGGCATTGTCCGCCAGTCCCCGCAAGGGATAATCTGCAGAATCTGATCCTATCATTTGCTTTTAACCACATGAAGCTCCCTACGCGGAAGGAAGAGAACCGATAGTTCGTCATTAATCCAAAGACCAAATGTCCGGCTTCATGGATGATAATCTGGAAATAGATTGCCGCATACATTCCCAAAAGGAGTAGTGCCCCTTTTATCAGTATTTTATCTATAGCTATCTCTTTTGAATCGGTCTTTAACAGGTACTTAGCAATAAGAACACCACAAACTGCTCCAATCACCATAAATAAAAGCATTGGAACAAACTGCAAACCTTTACTCAAATTTTTACTTGTCTTTTTGTTCTTTGTGTTTTTATTATTTATATTATTACTATTCGTTTCACTCATGCTGTTTTACCTTTCTGTCATATTACTTTCAATCAGCTTACCTTCTTCTTTGTCAAGTTCAAAGGATACCTCTGGAATGCTAGTGCCAGGACAATCTACACTGGAGGTCATCCATGCTTCAACAATTGCCTCATCGTTTTTCTCCATAAACGGGTGCTCACTGTTATCAGAAACCGTAAGCTGACAGTTGAATTTATCACAAAATGCATCTATGACGAATCGATTTTGAAGATTATCCTTTGCCCCGTATAAAATATGAGTTGGAGCAGTCCACTTATCAATCGGGTGTTCCTTTACATAGGTATAATACTTCCAGGACATGGTATCTATGGGTGTTGGGATTTCCCCCTGTGCTTGTAGCTGTTCCTCGGTAATATGAAACCAGAGAAACATCTGCTGTATCAGATACTCCATATTTACAATAGGTGACTGAAACAGGCAATTCTCAAACTGCTTCTCCTCATAGGCATGCAGGCTGAAGAAAGCCCCTAAACTGCAGCCATAGAGCGAAACGGTATGCCAGTTTTGAAAGACATAATTGCCAATTTTGGCTAAGTCAGCAACTCCGTTTATTATGTCACATACATAATCCTGATTCTGCCTCTCTCCATGCTCAGGAAGATCAAAGCTGATGGTTTGATAGCCCATTCGTTCGGCAATCACAGCAAAAGCTTCGGCACTTTCTTTGTTGGACATCTTACCATGTACAAAGATGTATGCTTTATTAGATTTTTCTCCCCATATGATTGCTGGTATCTTCTCGATATAGATTTTTTCTTTTGTCATATCCCCCTCCAAATTTATATTAGAATATGGACAATTGCGAAACAATATAGTTTTTATAATTGTATTCACAGCAGATACTATTTCTTCGCTCCAACGCTTCCTTCGGGCTTAGCTTCCGCTTCGAAACAGTATCTGTTGTGAATACAATAACTTCAGTGAATGAGCTTCGCAATTACCTAAACATTAGAATACAATTCCTATTATTACATATTTTTGGTATTTTGGAAAGTAAAACAAGCTAGTTTAGCTTAGGTGTGTCTGTTAGCTCATTGTACCGTTCTGGCGTTTCCTATCTGCAAAGCAGCATTGCTTCAATATATCTCCATATAAAAAACGGAATAAATGCTAAATTAACATCAGCTTTATCCCGTTTTCATTTTATTAAATTATTAAGTTATCCAATTATTAAGTTATCCAATAATTAAGTTCATTTCTTTCCTTTTATTTTGTACTACACTCTTCTAATCTTTAGCGGAACTGCCTTTAACCTCTCATTTAGTAAGTCAAAGTCTAACTCACCAAACATCCGCTTCAGCATAAATGGATCAGCTGCTCTAAGTACATCTCCAATACTATAGGGAAGCTCCATTCCCATCGTTCCTTCGGAAGATGCAATTAGTCTTGGTGTCATTTCATCTAAGATAACCCTTGTCTCCGGAACGGATAACAGCTCTCTAATCGATGACTCTATATTATATTCGATCTCATACTTCTTCGTTGCAGTGTAATTGAAGGTATAGCTGCCTGCACCTAAAGTAATCTTAACTTTATCTCCCACTTGCTCTGCCTGTAAGCCTTCCATTCCTGATACCCCTGTTATATTACAATCCGGCAGGTATACAATTGCTTCGGAGTCAAAAGGAACTACAGCCTCTATGGTAAGCGTGCCGTTATCCTCCCGTCTCCAGCCGCTTTCAATTACACCCATGGAAGATTTTACCATCGCATGAGCATGGAACAGCTTTCCATATACCTCAGGCTTTAAGAGGAATTTCTTAAATCCGGGAGCTTCCTCTAACGGATTAATTCCGCACATATTACGATACATCCATTCCACGATGGAACCATAAGCATAATGATTCAAGGAGTTCATCTCAGTGCCAGAGATTTTTCCATCCGGCAGGATGGAATTCCAGCGCTCCCAGATGGTCGTTGCACCCATCAGTACTTCATATAACCAGCTTGGATAGTCCTCCTGAAATACGATCTGGTAAGCACTGTCACTATCACCTTGATTGGATAAGGAGCGGCACAAATAAGGAGTTCCGATAAAACCGGTCTTTAAGTGCATGCCGCTTTTTCTTAGCAGAGCGCGCAAATCCTTCACAACCCTATCCTTCACTTCAGACTCAACCAGATCAAAATGCAGGGCAACCACATGGGCTGTCTGAGTGAGTATAGTGGAGCGACCGTTCTTTGAGAAAAATTCATCCTGGATTGCTTTTTTTATCTGCTCTGATAATTCACCATAAAAGGTTGCATCCTCATCATATCCAAGTACCTTCGCAGCTTTCGAAAGAATATTTGTGGAAAGTCTATAATAAGCGGAGGCCAGAAGCCCGTTATCCGTTCCACCGAGAACACCGCCCGGAACCGGACCATCCAGGGCAAGCCAGTCACCGAATTGAAAGCCTTCCAGCCAGAGCTTGCGATCCCCGCCTTTGATATCCTTCCTGCGTATCCACTCCACCCAGGTCTTCATGCTGACATACTGTCTCTTAAGGATTGTCTTATCACCAAAGTGTAAATATACCTCCCACGGAACCACTGTAGCGCAATCACTCCAGGCACAGGCTCCACCGGCTGCAAAGCTGGATTCAGAGGTGCGGTTTTTGGTAAAGGTCGGTATCGTACTTGCCACCATGCCATCTACCAGCTTCTGTTCCTCATATAGATCCTGCATAAATTTAACATAGAAGGCATAGGTATCCATATTAAAGGATGCGGTTCCGGCAAACACTTCTGTATCGCCAGTCCATCCCATTCTCTCGTCACGCTGTGGACAATCCGTCGGTACATCAAGGAAATTGCCCTTCTGTCCCCACATCGCATTTAAAAACAAACGGTTGATCAATGGATCAGACGTCTCAATGTGACCAGTGGTTTCCAGATCAGAGTAAACGACACAACCAACGAAATCATCTAAATCAATTGGCTCAGAGAAGCCCTCCAGCTTAGCATAACGGAAACCATAGAAGGTTGTACGAGGCTCAACCACACGCTCTGTTCCATCACAGAAATAAACATACTCGGCCTTTGCATTACGCAGATTGTCGCGGTAGAAATTATCCCCCTGAAGAACCTCACCATGAGATATCTTAATCCGGGTTCCCTTTTTCTCGCGAACCTTAATCCGCAGCCAGCCGACCATATTCTGCCCCATATCCAGTACCAGTTCTCCTGCCGGAGTATGGATTAGCTCTACCGGCTTGATGGTTTCCTTCACAATCACAGGCAGCGACAGCCGGTCAACTACTTTTCCAAGCTCCCTAGCATCATATTCTGCGACCTTATCCCAATTAGTATCATTGCAATCCGTGGTTGACCACCCTGGTATCTCTTTTTCAGAATCATAAACCTCACCATCATAGATACTATCCTCAACAATTGGAGAAGGCGCACATTTCCAGTCAACATCTGTACCGATGACCTGTACACTGCCATCCTCCAGCGTAAGACGTAATTCACAAAGCAAAGCAAAATCGTGACAATAAGGTTGATTTGCATCTCCAAAGGTACCAAAGGGTCCTTTTGCCCAGCCATTTGCCAACATTGCTCCAACTACATTATCGCCTTCCTTGATTGCCTCAGTGATATCATAGGTCTGATGCTGAACCCACTGATCATAGGTGTTGCAATAAGGGGTAAGACGCTCCTGTCCAATTCTTTGCCCATTGATCTCCAGTTCATAAAGTCCCATACCGGTTACGTAAGCTCTGGCTGCTTTTACTTTTGCACCCACCGAAAATGCTTTTCTCATGTAAGGATGAAGATTCTTATCCTCCCAGGTAGTTGTGATCCATTTTGCCTGCCAGCCGTTTTCCCTTTTCCCTGTTTCAAACCAGTTGACTTCAGAAACTGCTTCCTCTCCTGCATCTCCCCACACCTTCACGATCCAGTAGTATCTTGTATATGGTGTCAATTCGATGGGAAGATCAACTGCGAGATTTGAAAGCCCTGCCTCTTTACCGCTATCATAGAGTATCTCTTCCATAGCTGCATCCTTTGCCACGATAACCTGTGCTTCTGCCTGTTTTTTAGATACCGTAGACTCTGTAATCCAGGATACCGTCGCATTCACCATTCCATATCCCATTGGGTTCACCATATGATTTGTTTTACATGATGTAATCTTCATCTTCTCTTCTCCTTTTCCTGTTCTCTACGTTTTAGATAGTTGAAAAGCTCCGCAACTGCTTTTGTGATCATTCCTGCAGGCTTTCGAACTAAATTGCCTATATTCGGAGTGCCCCTTAACAGTCAGGGTTACTAGCTTCCTAACAAAGATAAGTATATTTCCGCCATCCATAATGTTCTTTCCATTGTCTGTTGTTAACTACAGCTGTGACAAATCTTGTACTTAACTTAAGCGGTTTTCTATTCTTACCTTATAACACAATAAATTCTATAAACTTGTTCCGTATAAAAAAATTTACTTACATAAAATACGGGTGCTGCATTGAGCAACCTTCACATAATATCAGGATGCTGAATTATGCGAAATTTATGTAAGGCAGTACTAGTAATTATCTATGATAAATTATATAATAATACTTGTAATTAGGAAATATGCTAAGGTAACAACTAACGTGTTATGAGGTAAGATTATTGTGAATCAGGATTTAATAAAACGCCTTTGGCTGCATACAGATAAAACAGATAAAGAGAATGAATATAAGCATAAGTCCAGGTATACAAAGGAACGAGTGATAAATCCAGTACCTGGCACCCCTTCCCTTTTACCAGCGGAGCTATTTTTATCCGACGCTTCCTCTCCAATCTTCATGTCATTTCACCATGAGGAAGCTAATATGAATCGGCACGCTCATGACTTTTTTGAATTAATCTATGTATGTAAGGGTAATCCCATTGGTGTAATCAATGAGAAGGAAATAGAGCTAACAGAGGGAAACCTATGCATTATGAACCCTAATGCCGCCCATTTTTTCAAGAAATATCAGGAATCCACTGATCTTATTCTTAATATTGTATTGCCGAAGGATTTGTTTCAAAAGTCAATTTTTCATATTTTATTTAATGATCCCGTATTGAATGCTTTCTTCATCCGCTATCGTTTGGAAAATGAAAATCAACCCTCCTTCCTGTATCTTCAGCATCTTGATAAGGATATTGATCATTTTATTGAAGTTCTGGTAAAGGAATACCTGGATAAGATGCAGTATAGCCAGGTTATTATTGAATCCTTATTAACCCTGATTTTCTCATTTATTTTAAGGAATTATAAAGAAAAATCCAGTCACGATAACAATACCATGACTGAAATTATAGACTATATTTATATGAATTATCAGACGGTTACCATGAGCCATGTAGCAGAGCATTTTAATTATCATCCAAAATATCTCTCTGCCTTAATTCATAAGCAGACCGGTCAAACCTTCCGCAGCCTGATTGTTAACATTAAGCTCCAGAACGCTTTAAACTATCTTCTTTATACGAACTACAGCATTGAACAAATCGTTGACTTAGTTGGGTATAAAGATAAAAGCAGCTTCTATAGTCTGTTTCGGAAGGATTACCAACTGAGCCCTGCGGAATATCGAAGAAAATATTCCCTTCTTATGGAGTAAGCCTTGCTATCCTATTGTAAATACTCCATTGGCTTCTCTATGCTATCTTATGGCGTAAGCTTGCTATCCTTATTGTAAATACTCCATTGGCTCCTCTATGCCATCTTATGGCATAAGCCTTGTTCCCTATTGCAAATACTCCAGCAGTTCTTTAATGCCTTCTCCTGACTTAGAATCCACAAAGAATATCTTCTCGCAGCCTGCCAGACGCAGCCAAGCCTCTGCACGCTTTGGAATACCTTCTGGATGCTGTATCTGAGTTACAATTCCAATCACCTCTCGATTGGCCATACAGGTAACATTCGGAGGTATTAGAGAATAGTCATCTTGAGCGCTGATTAATATACCAACGATATCTGCTTCATAGGAATATAAAGCAAGAGCTCTTCCCAGCTCCTTACTTTCTGCATATTCTCCAGGAGTATCAATAATCGAAGAATAGAAATTGGTATATTGCGTCTTGTGATACTTAATTTCCTCTCCTTTTAGTGCCTGGGTCAAGGTGGTCTTACCCGCACCGGTTCGTCCCATTAGTATAATTCGTTTCATATCAACCTCCGTCACTATGCGCTGATAAAATAAAGCTTATATATATCCCAAAAGACCCTTTATTGAATCCGGCCGTTCTTACTACTTTCCTGCTTTCATTCTATTAGGATCTTTGTATATTAGTATCATCTCTGTTTATTAGTATTATCTCTGTTTATTGTTATCCCTGTTTATTGTTATCTCTGTTTATTGTTATCCGTGTTTATTAATATCCCTGTATATGTAAAAAGGCGCAGTATGATCCGCGCTCTTTTACATGTGATTTTCGACAGGAGTATCCATAATTTAATTCTCATGTCTGATTTGAAATATTTAACAAACAATTGAAAATATCAAGTTTTGGTAATGCTGCATACTGTTAAGCCAAGCTTCTCTTCCATATATGCATTAATAGCCTGCAGTGCTGTTTCCACCTGTGACACCGTCCCTGTGATAATAACGGTTCCGCTGAAGCGATCAACAAAACCCAGCTCAACACCCGCGGACTTAATTGCTATGTCACTTGCAATAATAGCAGTTTCACTCGGAGATATCGTAAGGATTCCAATTGCCGCACTATGATAATCCAGTTCTGGATTCAGTCCTAATTTCTTATATAATATCTGATCCGGGTTAGCGATTACATGTGCCAACGTGACCTGTTTTCCAGGAACCAACTCCTGAACGATTCTCATCTTGCCTTCACTTTGCATTAAGCTCTCTAAATCCACGATATCACTCCTTGTACCGGATAACCTTACAGGATTATCCAGACTATATTCTTTCAGCTACTTTTTCTTTTAGGAAATTGCAAGACAATATAGTTTTTGTAATTGTATACACAACACGGACTATTTCTTCGCTCCAACGCTTCCTTCGGGCTTAGCTTCCGCTTCGAAACAGTCTATGTTGTGTATACAATAGCTCAGTTAATGAGTTTCGCAATTACCTAACTTTTTCTTTTGTCATCTGTCTGTCATTTATCTGTGAAGCATCCTATTAGTCAACTATTAAACTAAAACAAGACCAAATCCAGTACCTCTTATTCCTCTTCTTTTTTATAGAGGAACTTCTCATCCAGCGTCAGTTTGAAATCCTTTGCCAGACTTCTGAAATTATCATCGGAAATCGTCTGCTGCTTATTATGTCTCATGGACAATACCTTAATCAATATATCTGCGGATTTCTCCACGGTATGCATCAGTCCAAAGGTCAAGTCAAAGTCAGCGCCGGAGCAGAACATTCCGTGATGTGCCCAGATTGCAACATCATATTTCTCCATTAATCTGCTGGTTTCTATAGCGATATCTCTTCCGCCCGGAACCATCCAGCCAATAACACCAACTCCGGCAGGGAATACGACCGGACATTCTGTAGCCATTTCCCACAGCTCTCTGGTGAATACTTCATCGGATAAAGGAAGCACAAAGGTTAACGCAATTACATTCGTGGTATGCGCATGATAAATGACACGATGTACACCATTTGAAACCCGCTTCTTCACCTCATGATTCATCAAATGGGTGGGAAGCTCGCTGGTAGGTCTTCCGCCTTCCACCAGTCCCCAACGAATTCTGTAGTTGTCGCCGGCTCCATCTATCTCAATAATTGTGATGCAGGTTTCCGGGTCAATTGCAATATTTCTAAAGTATTTTCCACCGCCCGTAACCAGGAAAAACTCTCCTGCAAGTCCCGGAACACTGGTACCGATTGGTGTCCAATCCCCAGGGCTGTTCAATCTGGAGCGAACTGCTTCCACTTCCTCCGGCTTGATACGGTAGGATAAATTTCCGCCGTTTCTCTCATGCCAACCCTGCGCGAATCCATCATCGGCCATTCGAATAAAATCTTTTACAAATTTGGTATCAAGTATTGTCATAAGCAAAACCTCCATAAAATTATTTTATGCGTATATATCTCACTAAGCTGGTAGAATTTTATCCTTCACTGCATTCGTTTTCCAGCTCTTTCTTTATTATTGCTTCTATCTCAATTCCAGAGAACCCAATTCCAGAGAAACATAAGGTTTCTTATCCCCCGATTTGGCACTGTAAACCGAGTTGACTTGCTGCTTCTAACAATTGCTGCATATATTCATTATCAGGTGGTACAACCTCAGCTAATTCATAGGTTCTTCCAAGTCCCTCATATTTATCCTGACCCAGACGATGATAGGGCAGCAAATGCAATTCCCTCACACCCGGAAGACTCTTTGCAAAACGTGCAATATCCGTAATTTCCTCTTTGGTATGGTTAAAGGTTGGAACAACTGGTACTCGAATAATTAAATTAGTTCCAGCTTCCGCTATTTTACGAGCATTCTCCAATATCAACTCATTGGGCTGCCCGGTAAATTGCTCATGCTTCCTGCTGTCCATATGCTTTATGTCCATTAAAAAGTGATCGATATAGGGTAAATATCTTTGGATAATCTCAAAGCTTGTATATCCTGTGGTTTCTATTGCTGTGTTAATTCCATAATCCTGGCAGGCCTTCAATAATTCTACCGCAAAGTCAGGCTGTAATAAGGCTTCCCCTCCGGATAAGGTAACACCGCCGCCGGATCTGCAATAATAACCGTAGTCCTTTTTAATCTCCTCCAGCATTTCTTCTACTGTAACATCCCGGCCAATGATTTTGTCCTTTCCCTGAACCTTCATGGTCTGGATCTCCTGTTGCTGGGATTCCGGATTGCAGCACCACTTGCAGCGAAGTCTGCACCCTTTCAGAAAAATAATCGTTCTGATTCCGGGACCATCATGGATGGAAAATCTCTGTATGTCAAATATGCGGCCGGTTACGGCTTTTTTATCCATTTCCATCACTGTTGTTCTCCTCTTTTT
>JAEWMZ010000124.1 GCA_023392995.1 Bacillota bacterium | reverse complement strand
AAAGCATGGGCCTTTTATCCGGTCTTTGCTCCACCGCACGGCTTAACTGGGAAAGAGCCACCACCGGTACGCTAATCTCTCTCGCCAAAGATTTTAAGGATCTGGAAATATCCGAAATCTCTTGCTGCCTGGATTCATTCTTCTTACCGCTGCCCGACATAAGCTGAAGGTAATCGATAATAACCAGTCCAAGATTTTTCTCCAGCTTCAGCTTTCTGCATTTTGATCGGAGCTCCGTAATTGAAATCGCGGAAGTATCATCAATAACCAGATTGGAATTACCGACAATTCTTGCACTTTCCATAAGACTTGCCCAATCATCCCCTGACAAATTACCGGTTCTGATTGCCTGAGAATCAACCCTGGAGTTCATAGCCAGGATTCTCTTAACCAGCTGATCCTGAGACATCTCCAAGCTGAAGATACAGGTTGTGACATTGGACTTTAATGCAATATATTCTGCTATGTTAAGTACGAAAGCCGTTTTACCCATGGAAGGTCTTGCGGCAATTAATATTAAATCAGAAGGCTGCAAGCCTGCTGTCTTGTAATCCAAATCATAGAAGCCAGTTGCCAGTCCCGTTACACTGCCCTGGTTCTTTGCCGCTGCCTCAATACTATCGATCGTTCTAAGGACTACCTCTTTTATATCTGTGAAATCCTTGGCACCACGGGTTTGCGCAATATCAAAGACCTGTTTCTCTGTCTTCTCCAGGATAACATCCAATTTCTCTTTGTCCAGATAGCACTCATTTGCCGTCTCCTCTGCAACTTTTATTAAGCGTCTGAGTACAGCCTTATCCTTCACAATCTTAGCATAATATCCAACATTCGCCGAGGTTGGTACGGCGGTAACCAGGTCGCGAATGAATTCCAGGCTGCATACCTGGGGCGGCACATCCTTTTCCTTCAAACGATCCTGCAGGGTAATTAAGTCAACGGGCTTTCCCTCGTTATGAAGCTCCACCATTGTTTCAAACAAAATTGCATACTGATTCTCATAAAAATCTGATCCAATTATAATCTCAGAGGCAGAAACAATGGCATCCCGATCCATGATCATAGAACCGATTACGGATTGCTCCGCCTCCGTGCTATGGGGAAGTATTCTTTTTATAAATGATTCATCCATTGGTAAACCTCCTGGTATTGCTGACTAATAACTTATATGGCATCTACTTTCACTGTCAGCTCTGCAGTTACCTTTGGATGCAGCTTTACCTGTACGGTATGACTACCTGCATGTTTGATTGCATCATTTAATTGAAGCTTCTTTTTGTCTATTTCCAGATTGTACTGTTCCTTTAAACCGGCTGCTATTTCCTTGGAGGATATCGAACCAAAGGTCTTTCCGCCCTCTCCGGCTTTGATTGTCATTTTAACTGTCATTTCACTCAGCTTCTTACCAAGCTCCTGGGCTTCCTCCAGAATCTCCTGCTGCTTTTTCGCTTCAGCAGCCTTCTGATTGTTTAATTCATATAAATTCTGCTTTGTTGCTTCAACCCCTAATTTCTTAGGTAATATGAAGTTTCTGGCATAACCGTCATTTACTTTTACAAGCTCGCCCTTCTTACCCAGAGCTTTAACATCCTGCAATAAAATAATCTCCATTTTTTACACCTGTGCCTTTCACTTTTTGATGACCTATTTCAGAAGCGAATAACTTCGCTTTATAAACAGACCTTTATAAATAGCTTGAAAGTGCATTTCTTTCAAACTTATCTCACCTTTTTTCTCTCAGGAATTCTGTAGCTAGCTATTCCTTGCTATTTAGATTTCTCCTTCTTCCTGCATCTTGGCCAAAATTTCCTTCACCCTGTTGATAGCCTCAGGGATGGTGGTATTCTCTAGCTGAGATCCTGCCACACTGAGGTGACCACCGCCGCCAAGCTTCTCCATGACAATCTGAACATTTACTTCATCTATGGATCTTGCACTAATATAAATCTTACCATTATACTCAGTTAGCACAAAGGTTGCTTTCATTTCATTAATATTGAGCAATTCATTGGCTACCTGCGCTCCGAGAACCATGGGACTTTCCACACCTTCGGTGTTCGCGCAGACTGTAATGGCATAGTGCTTCATAAATACCTCTGTATTTCTGATTGCATCTGCCTTTGTTTTATAATCAATCATCTCACTGCGGAAGCTTTTGCGGATTCTCGTAATATCTGCACCACATTTTCTTAGATAAGCTGCCGCCTCAAAGGTTCTTACACCTGTCTTTGTGAGGAAATTATTCGTATCAATCATGAGCCCGGCATAAAGTGCATCTGCCTCCAGTGGTTTCATACGCATGTTGTTGCCAATATATTGCATGATTTCAGCGATCATCTCACTGGTGGAGGATGCATATGGCTCCACATAGGATAATACGGCTGACTCAATGGCTTCATTGGTCTGCCTGTGATGATCAAAGACTACAATGGTCTTTGTATATTCTAAGAGCTCTGCGCACTCTAAATAGGAGGGACGGTTCACATCAACAACAACCAGCAGCGTGTTAATATCCACAATCTCCTTCGCCTGTTCGTTTCGCAGGAAGATGTCTTCTTCATAATCCGCATTCCCAACAAATTTATTCATCATGGGACGCAGGGAGGAGGTCACTTCATTGATCACAATATATGCTTTTTTATTAAAGGATTTTGCAATACGGTACACACCAATTGCAGAGCCAAAGGAATCAATGTCTCCCACCTTGTGCCCCATAATTACAATCTTATCCTTAGCTTCAATAAACTCTCTGAAGGCATGGGCTTTGACGCGCGCTTTCACACGAGTGCTCTTCTCCACGGATACACTCTTTCCACCATAATAGGAGATCTTTTCCCGATCCTTCACAACAGCCTGATCTCCGCCTCTTCCCAAAGCCAGATCGATGGCTGCACGGGCATACTCATAGCTGCTGATGAAAGTATCTGCATTCACTCCCAAACCAATACTGATCGTAACGGACATATCATTACCGATATTAACGCCGCGTACCTCCTCCAGGATGGAAAACTTACTGGACTGAAGCACCGGGAGATACTTTTGCTGAAACACAAAGATATATTTATCCTTCTCCAGCTTTTTAATGATAGCATCCACGCCCTGCATGTATTTGTTAATCTTACGATCCACCAATGCAGTTAAAAGAGATCGCCTGACTTCGTCAATGCTCTCCAGCGCTTCCTCGTAGTTGTCAATATATAATAAGCCTGTTACCAA
>JAEWMZ010000097.1 GCA_023392995.1 Bacillota bacterium | reverse complement strand
AGGGGATGCTTGGATAAGCAGAAACCTGACCAAAACAGTAAGAACAAAAAACAAAAAGCACGAAGCAGTATATTCTATAAGAATGAATGAAAAGAGAATGTGCCCCTATCTCTCGTCAGAGCAATTATGTTCACTTGTAATTAATCAGGGAGAGGAGTTCATCCCAGGAACCTGCAGAATCTTTCCCAGAGTGATAAACGATGGGAGTGAGCTTCAGGAATTATCCTTATCCTGTGCCTGTCCGGAGGTTGTCGATATGTTACGAGATATCAATAACTCTGTGAAACATTTGGATCAAAGCAAGGCCCTGGTAGAGTCTGGTGATGCTTTCGTGACAGAGCTTCGCCAAGCTATGATTGTAGTGCTGCAAAAACCAGGCTATACGCTGAAACATCGTCTGTTTCTGTGCTTTCATATGCTGTTAGAGCTGCAGCATAACTCTGGAAATCAGAAGTCGATCCTTGATAATTATATACAGGAAACGCAGCTCGATAAAGCGAATGAGCTGTGGAAGTATTGTGAACAAGGGCAAACCACAGAGCTGTGGGTAAATACCTTTCTAGAAGTGAGTGAATTGTTTCTGGATATTGTACAAAACTATCGCCGAAGAAGAAAATATAAAGAGAAGCTTCAAGCACTTACCGATTTGGCAGAGGAGCTGCTGGAAGCGCAGGAAGAGGAAGCACTAATTAGTTATAGTAAGGAATATGCAACACAATTTCAGAGTTCCTTCGAACAATATGATAAGCTTTTGGAAAACTGTCTCGTTACTAAGATCTTCGCAAATTGCTGTAGTAATAGCATTGATGATACGATTATGTCATTTCAAATCATAATAACAGAATATGTTATGACGAAATACAGTGCTTTTCTAAAAACCAAAGTAACAGACAATAGTGTGGAGCTATATACAATCCTAAGGGATTATATTGTAGTTTATTCTAGAATTATTGAATATAACATGGATGGTATGAAAGAATTCTGGGCAGATAGCTTTGGAGAGGCCAGCTGGGAGATGGGATATTTGCTTCTGCTGCTGGGATAGCATCTTCTTTGTATACAATTACAAAAACTATAAGTTTTGTAATTGCCTATTATATAATAAAATGAAAGGTATGGAGGTTAACATGATAAACAGTGAGATATTAGAAATCAGAAAACAATTTAAACATGAGAATAGTTCGATTACCAAGTTCAGCGGCTGCTATGTTGATGGTGAAAAGGTAGTAAAGACAAAGTTTACAGAGACCTTTCTTTGCATGCCGGAGGAAGAGACCTTTAAATATTTTGAGATATTTAAAAAGACCTTATCCGGTACTATTGGTAAAAATCTCATAAATATGGAATTTCCAACGGAGACTGAATTTAATGGTGGAACTCAGCAATTTCTTTTAAAGCTGAGAGATAGTGAATTAAAGGATGAAGCTCTTGTGGACGAGTTTTACGAAAAAGTAATTCAATCCTATGATTTTGTAGGTAATTATTTGATCTTGCTGATTTATGCAGCTTATGATGTGCCGGGAAAAACCAACGATAAGCTCATGATGGAGGATGCCTCGGATGAAGTTTATCGATTCATTCTTTGCTCTATCTCTCCGGTAAAACTCTCAAAGCCCGGATTAAGCTATCATGAAGATGTTAATATGATTCAGAAAAGAGTGCAGGACTGGGTGGTTGGTGCTCCTGTTAATGGCTTTCTATTTCCAGCCTTTCATGATCGCAGCACAGATATTCATAATGTGCTTTACTATGCAAAAGAATCGGAGGATTTACATAATGATTTTGTGGATCAGCTGCTTGGCTGTACCCTTCCTATGTCAGCCGGTGGGCAAAAGGAAACCTTCCAGACCCTGATTGTTGAGACCTTAGGAGAAGAGTGTGAATATGAGATTGTTAAGAATATTCACGATAAATTAAATGAGATTATTGAGGAGCATAAACTAAAGGAGATACCGGAGCCATTAACATTGGATAAAACAGAAGTAAAAAATTTATTTGCGGAAAGCGGTGTGGAAGAGGAGAAGCTTCAAGATTTTGAGAAGAATTATGAGAAGGTGGCAGGGGAGAATGTGGCCTTAGTAGCTGCTAATGTAGCCAGTACCAGAGTATTTGAGGTGAAAACACCGGATGTCGTAGTTAAGGTTAATCCGGATCGAACCGAATTAGTACAGACAAAAATGGTGGACGGACGTCGTTGCCTGGTTATTGAAATAACAGATCAGGTTGAGGTAAATGGAATATATGTGAAACCTGGATGTTAATACGAATAATAAACTTCATTTTAAAAAGTCAATCCTGCTTGTTACCATAGATTCTGAAGATAACCTGGTGGATACTTTTCTTGACGATCCTTAATTTATCAAGTTATAATTGAAGTTACAGGAAGCATAGACGGTTTTATTAAGGAAGATGAGGAATGCAAATGAGTAAGAAAACATATTCAATTGTCAGAGGTCTACAAAAGTACATATTACTGTTATTGGGATCTTTGATCGCAGCTGTAGGATTAGAGATTTTCCTGATCCCGAATAACATTATTGACGGTGGAATCGTTGGTATATCCGTGATAACAAGCTTTTTAACGAAGATACCCCTTGGCGTATTCACCTTTCTTTTTAACGTTCCCTTCCTATTTATCGGTTATAAGCAAATTGGAAAGACCTTCGTTATAACCTCGCTGTATTCGATTACCTTGTTCTCTATCTTTACTTTGATGTTACATCCGGTAGAAGGATTGACACATGATGTTCTCTTGGCTACCATATTTGGCGGAATTATTCTGGGCGTTGGTGTTGGTTTGATCCTTCGCTACGGCGGATCTTTGGATGGTACAGAGATTATCGCTCTCATTATTCGCAGAGGTTCGATGTTTTCCATCGGTCAGATTGTCATGATGTTTAATGTTGTTATCTTCAGCAGTGCGGCATTGGTACTAGGCTGGGACAGAGCACTTTATTCTATGCTGGCATACTTTGTAGCTCACAAAGCAGTTGATATCGTGGTAGAAGGGTTTGATGAAGCAAAGGCTGTCATGATGATAACCAGTAATGGTTATGAGATAGCAGATGCGATCCATGATCGACTAGGCCGGGGAGTGACCTTCTTAGAAGGTCGAGGGGCTTATTCCGGAGATAAAAAGGAGATTCTTTATTCCGTAGTATCCCGTATTGAGATTTCAAAGCTGATATCAATTGTACATGATAAGGATGAGAATGCATTTGTTACCATACAGGATGTATCGGATGTAATGGGTGGAACAGAACGAAAGCGTGCAATTCATTAGGCAAAAAATAAAAAGACTTTGCTGCCTGTAAATTTCTAACGATACGTTAGATTTTACAAGAGCAAAGTCTTAATTTGAAGTAAGAGCTTTTTCATAAGGAGGTTATCGTATAGGCATTTCCGCCGGAATTGCCGGAGTGGCGGTAGAAGGTGCTGGCTGATTGATCTCCGTATGGTTCGTGTAATCACTTTCAATCTTTGGTTCATCGATTGAAGTTTGTGGCAGATCTTCTTTTGTGAATTTGTCGTCTTGTCTTGTCATATGGTTAAGTTCCTTTCTTAGAGGTTCTTTATATAAAAGCTAGTACCCAGTATTTGTATTATAACCGTAACCTATCTGTTAAAGGAGCAATTGCAATTATTTTTTAGGGCGCTTTGGCCTTGATAATGGGAATTCACCATTCTTCTTTAATATTTCGAATCTTTCCTGCATTCGTGCTTTTAACATGGAAGCATCATCCTTATTCATAATACCGAGATCAACGAGCTTATCGAGTAATTTGGCTTCTGCCTTCATTTCTTTTTCGATTAAGGAATATACTTCTGATTTCTGTTTGTTATTAAGAGAATTCCATTTTTCGTTGGCGTCATTCATTATTTTGTCAAAGGATGTTTGACTGTTTTCCCTATTGCTTTCAGACAATGTTACTGTTACTGTGTTATAATCAGCCGCAGCGACTGGTAAAGGACTCATGCTAAAGCAACTGATCATGGATGCAATAGCAATACCAAATAATTTTGATCTATCCATATGCTTCCTCACTTTCCATAATACCAATACTTTGTACTAGCTCTGTTATTTAGTATTTCCACAACAAATTTATTTACTGTGAAAAATTATGGAATTAATAAAACAAATTAAAATT
>JAEWMZ010000045.1 GCA_023392995.1 Bacillota bacterium | reverse complement strand
AGCAGTATGTTAGAACCTATCCCTATAAAACCCTTGCCTGTGATGTGCTTGGCTTCACGTCTGCAGACAACAATGGTTTTTGGGGGATTGAGGAATATTATAGCCGTGAACTCAACGGAACCAACGGTAGAGAATACGGTTATTATGACTCTCAGCTTGACTTGGAACGAATCGTGAAGAAGCCGGTGAATGGTAATTCTGTGATTAGCTCGATTGATGCCAATGTTCAGAGAATCATTCAAAAGAAGATTGTTGAGTTTAATCAGGAAACTGGAAGTAAGGGGCTTGGAGTTGGAGTTCTGGTCATGGATCCAAATAACGGTGAAATCCTTGCGATGGCTTCCAATCAGGAATATGATCTGAATCAACCCCAGAACTTAGAGGGGATTTATACAAAGAAAGAAATAAAGGCTATGTCAGAGGAAGAAAAGACAGAAGCATTAAACGCACTATGGAAGAATGATGCTATCAGTAGTGGCTTCGAGCCGGGATCTACCTTTAAACCAATCACCATATCGGCTGCGCTGGAGGAAGGCGTCATAAAGACCAATTCTACCTATTACTGTGACGGTCAAGAGGAATTCGTAGGTGCTAAGCCGATTCATTGCAGTAAGAGAACGGGTCATGGGGAACTTACGCTGACACAGAGCCTTATGTTTTCCTGTAACGATGCATTGATGCAAATTGCTGCAAAGGAAGGAAGAGATATCTTTTATCGTTATGAAAATGATTTTGGTTTGGGCAAAAAAACCGGAATTGATCTTCCGGGTGAAGCAACAGGTCAGATCTTTGCAAAGGATAAATTAAATCCAGTCGAATTAGCAACCAGCAGCTTTGGGCAAGCATTTAACGTAACTATGGTTCAGATGGCATCTGCATTCTCTTCCCTCGTTAATGGCGGAAGCTATTACCAGCCCCATGTTATAAAGGAAATTATAAATGATAGTGGAGCAACCGTTAAAAAGAATGACGGAGTCGTAGTTCGACAAACTGTGTCAGAGCAGACCTCTAATTTTATACAGCAAGCTCTATATAAAACGGTTGAAGAGGGAACGGCGCATGGAGCAAAGGTTGAAGGGTACGCGATTGGAGGCAAGACGGGTACGGCGGAAAAGTATCCGCGTGGTCAGGGCACCTATTTAGTATCATTTATAGGCTGCGTTCCAGCAATCAACCCGGACGTTGTAATATATGTAACCATTGATGAACCTCAGAATGTTGTAAAACAGGCGGATAGTTCCATCGCTACGGTTTTTGCTGGTAAGATATTGAAGGAAATACTTCCGGCGCTGAATATCTATCCGGAGGGTGAGATTGATTATCTTCTTGGTGATGAAAATTCTGGTACTGCTGCTAATTCACAAAAGAAGAATAATGCAGAGAAGACTCCGGTGGATAACAAAGAGCAAAACACCTCTGGAACGAATACAGGATCTGCTAATTCGAATACTGGGTCAAACAATACAGAAGATAATGCAACTACGGGTCAGACGGCTACGGATAAGAAAACTACAGATAATACAGCCGTAAATAAGGAAGCGGATAGTGACGTAAATACTGACATTGTAGGTGATTCCGACCCTGACCAAGAGAATGGGGACACAACCGCGCAAGGAACTGAAGAGAATGAAGAAGACTTATATCAGAGTTTCTTTGAGTAGAGTTTAAGATTTTTCAGGGGATGAAAATTCCATTTCCGTGAAATTCTATGTCCCCCATTGTGAATAAAGCGGCAGCTTTTGTAATAGAATGAATCGATAAGAGATTCAAGGTTATGATCGTATGTCGAAAAGCAGAACTTATAATAGAAGGAATATATTTATCGTAGTGATCGTTGTTCTGATTGTTGCAAGTAGTCTGATGATGCGTTTGGGGTATCTGATGATATTTAAATCGGAGGATTATGCCGAACGGGCTAAGGCTCTCCACGAAAGAGAACGATCAATTAAAGCAGAGCGAGGTTCCATCTATGATGCGAATGGAACCTTACTGGCAACCAATAAACCGGTATGCACCATATCGGTTATTCATGCTCAAATCACAGACCCTGACCGTGTGGTTCAGGTACTGTCACAGTTGCTGGGACTTTCGGAAGAAAAGGTTCGAAAGAGAGTAGAGAAGAATTCTTCTATTGAGAGAGTAAAGTCCAATGTGGATAAAGAGATTGCCGATAAGATCAGAGAATATGACTTAAACGGCGTTATGGTAGATGAGGATTACAAAAGATATTACCCTTACGGAAGCCTCGCCTCGAAGGCCATCGGCTTTACCGGCAGTGATAATCAGGGCATCATCGGATTGGAAGTAAAATATGATAAATACTTAAAAGGAATAGATGGAACAATCCTGACCCTCACCACTGCTTATGGAGTAGAAATAAAGAATGCGGCAGAGGATCGGAAAGAACCCCAGGCGGGAAATGACTTATACACCAGCCTGGATGTCAATGTTCAAAAATATGCTGAGCAGGGTGCCAAAAAGGTAATGGAATCAAAGCTTGCCAATAATGTTAAGCTGATTGTTATGAATCCCTCGAATGGCGAAATATATGCTATGGTCAATGCACCTGAATTTGATTTAAATGATCCCTATACGTTAATCAGTGAAATTGCTGACGATTATGCCGGCCAGACCCTTTCCTCTGCGAAAACCAATGAGCTGCTCAATGGGATGTGGCGAAACGCCTGCATCAGTGACACCTATGAACCGGGATCAACCTTTAAGATTGTTACGGCTACCGCTGCCTTGGAAGAGAAGGTAGTGAAACTGTCAGACAGCTTCTTTTGCCCGGGTTACAAAAGGGTAGAGGATAGAATTATAAGATGCCATAAGGTTGGCGGTCATGGCAGTCAGACCTTTGTGGATGGAATTAAGAATTCCTGCAACCCGGTATTTATGGAATTAGGAGCCAGGGTTGGAGTCGAGAAGATGTATACATATTTTAAGCGGCTTGGGCTGTTCCAAAAAACAGGAATTGATCTTCCGGGTGAAGCAAATTCCATTATGCACAAGCCGGAGAATATCGGAGCCGTAGAGCTGGCGACGATATCCTTTGGACAGTCGTTCCAGATTACACCCTTGCAGCTCATGGTGGCAGCAAGTGCAGTGGTCAATGGAGGAACTCTGATTACTCCTCACTTTGGAGTGGAAATAAAATCGGCAGATGGTACGTATGTACGTGCTTTAGACTATAAAACAACAGAAAATGCAATATCAAAAGAGACCTCTGATACAATGAGAGAACTTTTGGAAGCTGTTGTAGCCGAAGGAACCGGTAAAAGGGCATATCTGCCAGGCTTTCGAATCGGCGGGAAAACAGCCACCTCGGAAAAATTACCGAGAAGCAGTAATAAATACATATCATCCTTCATTGGATTTGCTCCTGCGGATAATCCCAAGGTTATGGCGCTGGTATTAATCGATGAACCAACCGGTATCTATTATGGCGGTACGGTAGCGGCTCCGGTGATTTCAGAGTTATTTGATAATATACTTCCCTATTTGGGAATTGAAGAAAAGTATACAGATGCAGAAATTGAACAGTATCATATCGGGAAAATTGAGATGCCTGATTTTGTAGGTAAATCTAGGGAAGAAGTAAAAAAACTGACGAAGTTATATGAATTTGGAGAGGCATTTACCTCCGGCGAAGGAGATTTGATCACAGCACAATTTCCTCTTGCAGGAGAAAAAATAGACAAAGGCAGTGATATTGTGCTGTATTATGGCGATTAATTGGGAGAGACCATCTTACTAGAAATTATACTTCTGTAATGGGTTGTTTTTTAAAATGTAATACGGTATAATATCGCACAGATATGATACCGGCTCCGGATAAAGTAAGCGCGCATCCTGGCAAATAGTGCCATACCATGATAAATTTCCAGCGCAGCATATCCTGAAGATACGCTGTCGTTACCGAAGTTAAGTATGAATTCCAGGTACGGAAATCCGGTATTTTACAATGTAAAGGCTGCATACAGCAGCGGAATGGAGATAACATATGAATTTTTCAAACTTATCAGTAATACTACCAGTCATCATATCCTTTGGAGTTTGTGCGGTTCTGTGCCCTCTGCTTATTCCGTTTCTTCGGAAATTAAAATTCGGACAGTATATTCGAGAAGAGGGACCTCAATCACATCAGAAAAAATCAGGAACTCCAACGATGGGCGGTATTGTTATTGTACTTAGTATTGCAATCACCTCGGTTTTTTATATAAATAAGTATCCGGATCTGGTGCCAGTTTTATTTGCTACGGTAGGTTTTGGTATTATCGGTTTTATGGATGATTATATAAAGGTAGTAATGAAGCGCTCTATGGGGCTTCGTGCCTGGCAGAAGCTGGTGGGACAGATTTTGGTGACAGCGATTCTATGTTATTATTTATTGAATTATACGGATGTGGGAACGGCAATGTTAATACCGTTTTCCGGAGGGAAATATATTGAAGCTTCCTTCCTGTTTATACCAATTTTCTTCATTGCCTTTTTAGGAACAGTAAATGGTTCTAATTTTACAGATGGGTTAGATGGGCTGGAGTCCAGTGTTACCCTGTTGATTGCTACCTTCTTTACCGTGGTGGCAATTGCAATGCAAAGCGGTATATCACCGATTACAGGTGCCGCAGCAGGAAGCCTATTGGCCTTCCTTTTATATAATGTTTATCCGGCCAAGGTGTTTATGGGGGATACGGGATCACTTGCATTAGGCGGATTTGTTGTAATGAGCGCCTATATGCTGAGAATGCCTTTGTTTATATTAATCGTAGCCTTAATCTACTTAGTGGAAGTGCTATCGGTTATGCTGCAGGTGAGTTATTTTAAAATAACCGGAGGAAAGCGGATTTTTCGAATGGCTCCAATCCATCATCATTTTGAATTAATGGGCTGGTCGGAGACAAGAGTAGTTGCGGTATTTTCTATCGTCACCACAATTCTGTGTTTGATTGCTTTAATGGGGATCAGCTAAAGGTGAGAACTATTAGTACAAAGGCTAATAGCTGGAATTTAAGATAATAGCCAATACAAAACATAATAGTCAATACAAAAGATAATAGCCGATAAAAAGTTAATAACCAATAAAAATACAAATGAGAACTGCCATTACTGTTTAGGAAATACGAATACAAATGAGCATGGAATTACTTATGAATTGCAAATAGAAAGAAATGCAAATAGAAAGAATTGATCAGGTGTTTTTATGATCTCGGGAGGATTCCTATGCAGCTTAAAAATAAAACTGTAATGGTATATGGAGCAGCAAAAAGTGGGATTTCAGCTACAAGATTGCTGCAGAAACTGGGGGCATTTGTCATATTATACGATGGCAATGTTTCCATAACAAAGTTTGATTTCGCAAACCAATTTGATACGGAGAAGGACTTTACGCTGATAACCGGAGTTCTTTCGGAGGAGGTTATAGAGTCCATCGAGCTGTTAGTGATCAGTCCGGGAGTTCCTTGTGACCATCCCGATATTATTCGAATTAAGGAGAAGAATATTCCGATCTGGGGAGAAATTGAGCTGGCTTTTCGTTATACCAAGGGGAAGGTAATTGGTATAACAGGAACCAATGGCAAAACCACCACGACGACCTTAGTCGGAAAGCTGATGAAAAGCTATTTTCCCAAGGTTTTTGTAGTTGGGAATATCGGAGATACCTATACCGATGTAGCACTTGATACAAAAGAGGATACAGTTACCGTAATCGAGCTGAGCAGCTTTCAGCTGGAGACGATTCAAACCTTCCGGCCGGAGGTTAGCGCTATATTAAATATTACTCCGGATCATCTGGATCGGCATCATACCATGGAAGAGTATATTGCCATGAAGGAGAGAATCACCCTCAATCAGACTCAAGAGGAGCTTTGCATTCTAAATTATGAAGATGAGACGCTTCGTAACATGGCAGATAGAATAAAGGCTAAGGTATTATTTTTCAGCAGCAAAAATGAGCTGGAAAGAGGTATTTATCTGGAGGAGGATGAACTGGTATACTCCGACTTCGACGTAAAGTTAACCGTATGTAATGTGAACAGCCTCCATGTGATCGGAAGACATAATCATGAGAATGTCATGGTTGCGGTGGGGATTGCCCTTCGTATGGGGGTTCCCATGGAGTGCATACGAAAAACCCTTTTAAACTTTAAGGGGGTAGAACACCGAATTGAATATGTGGAAACAATTCACGGTGTTACCTATTACAATGATTCGAAAGGAACAAATCCGGATGCTTCAATCAAAGCAATTCAGGCAATGAAAAATCCTACGGTGCTCATTGCGGGAGGGTATGATAAAAAGGTATCCTTTCAGCCCTGGATTGAAGCCTTTGAAGGAAAAATTAAGTGTCTCATATTGATTGGGCAGACGAAAAAGCAGATTGCCAAAGCTGCGAAGCGTCAAGGGGTTCATCCTATATTTCTGACAGATACTCTGGAAGAAGCTGTGAAAATTAGCGCCGAGCAGGCGAACGAGGGAGATAATGTCTTGTTATCACCGGCCTGTGCAAGCTGGGGCATGTTTGAGAATTTTGAGCAGCGGGGAAATTTATTCAAGCAGTATGTAAGAAACCTGCTTTAGTTAAAGAAAATGAATAGGAGTAAAACGATGGGTAGAACAGTCAGAGACGCAAATAAGAAGATACATAGCTATTATGATTATAGCTTATTATTTCTGATACTTTTTCTTGTATGCTTTGGCCTTGTTATGATATATAGCACCAGCTCCTATAATGCCCAAAGAATATATGGAAATGCAACACACTTCTTAGAGCGGCAGGCGCTCTTTGCCGGACTTGGTATTCTAGTCATGTTGTTTGTATCAAAACTGGATTATCATCTGTTGGTTATGAAATTACCGATTATCAAGATTCGGCCGGTAACCTTGCTGTACATACTTTGTATCGGATTGCAGATATATGTTCTGGTTTTTGCAGAGGAGATTAATGGTTCTAAACGCTGGATTGATATGGGTCCCTTAGGAAGGTTTCAGCCCTCAGAGCTATCAAAAATTGCAGTCATTGTTTTTACGGCATATATTGTTAATATGGCTCCAAAGCGTCTTGATAAATTTCGCGGCTTTCTAAGAGTTGTGGTTTTTATCGGACCATTGGTTGGATTAATTGCAATTGAGAACCTATCAACAGCATTGATTACCGGTATGGTAATGGTTGCAATCTGTTTTGTCGCCAGCAGAAAAAAAGGCTATTTCATTGCGGCAGGACTGGGCTTTATCGGAGTAGGTTCCTTGTTTATTATGTTTGTTGGTTATCGTGCCCAGCGTATTGTGGTCTGGCTCAATGTTGAGACACATGAAAAGGGTTATCAAATTCTACAGGGGTTGTATGCCATCGCCTCAGGGGGTATCTTTGGTAAGGGCTTGGGAGAGAGCATGCAAAAGCTGGGCTTTATTCCAGAATCCCATAATGATATGATATTTTCCGTCATCTGCGAAGAGCTGGGTTTGTTTGGAGCCTTTGCGTTGATTTTATTGTTTATACTATTAGTTTGGCGAATTTTTATCATTGCCATTAATTCCACGGACTTATTAGGAGGCTTAATTGCCACCGGAGTCCTCGCCCACATTGCCACTCAAGTTATGATTAATATTGCCGTAGTAACCAACTCCATTCCATCAACGGGTATCCCTTTACCGTTTATCAGCTACGGAGGAAGTGCGGTTATGGTTATTCTCTTTGAGATGGGAATCGTACTCAGTGTTTCAAACCAAATAAAAGGAGAAAAATAGGTCATTCACCCGGACATGCAAGATATCATATAGTGTAGTATATTTCCTTCAAGTCTGAGGTGTAGTATGTCGAGTATTGAGATCATCGGCGGGAAGCAGCTGAAAGGTGAACTTAAGATTCAGGGTTCGAAGAATGCAGCGTTGCCTGTAATAGCTGCTACTATTTTGAATAAAGGTATCTCTAAACTAAAGAATTGTCCTAGAATTCTGGATGTATTCCACATGGTAAAAATTCTGGAAGAGCTAGGCTGTAAAACCAGCTGGGAAGAGAATACCCTTATTGTAGATAGCAGTATGGCTGAGCATACCCATGTTTCAGAAGATTCTGTAAGACAAATGAGAAGTTCTATCCTGTTTCTTGGTGCTATTTTAGGCCGCTTCCATGAAGTTAATATTGCATATCCCGGTGGCTGTTCGATTGGTAAAAGGCCAATTGATTATCATCTGAATGCAATAAAGAAGATGAATGTTTCAGAAGAATTTTTACAGGAAGATGGCAGCATGATTCATTGCTACTCAGATCGAATTATTGGCACTGATATATTTTTGGAGTTTCCCAGTGTTGGAGCGACTCAGAATATCATATTAACAGCCGTACTGGCAACTGGTGTCACTAAAATTTATAATGCCGCTAGAGAACCGGAGATTACGGAAGTTTGTAACTACTTAATTGGAGCGGGTGCAAGGATTCGCGGGCTGGGTTCCGCTTATCTTGAGATTGAAGGGGTAAAAGAATTAAAGGATGTTGAGTTTAGCCTTTCGACCGATCGGATTGTTGCAGGAACATATATGGCAGCGGTAGCAGCAGTGAGAGGAGATGTGTTATTTACACATATGCCAATCAGACACATGGAGTCCACGCTTCATATCCTGAATAAAATCGGGTGTAAGATTGAAGTAAATGATGACAGGGTCAGGGTAAGAAACTTTGGGAGACCTTTCCCTTTGGATGAATTGAAAACTAAGCCTTATCCCGGTTTTCCGACTGATATGCAATCGCAGCTGATGACAGTACTTACTTTGGCGGATGGGAAAAGTACAATCCTGGAAGAAATCTTTGAATCACGATACCAGAATGTTGAGGATCTTAACAGGATGGGAGCACAGATAAAACTGCAAGGACCAAAGGTGGCTGAGGTTATCGGTGTAGAGAAGCTGCATGGAACCGTTGTTCAGGCTCATGATTTGAGAGGCGGAGCAGCACTTGTAATTGCAGGTCTTTCGGCAGAAGGGGTTACCATTGTTCGCGATGCAACCTATATTGAACGAGGCTATGAGGATATTTGCCGGGACTTTTTAATCATGGGTGCTAATATAAAATACTGCAGCGAAAACAAAACGGACAGTTAAGAGAAATAAGCCAGAACAAATCGACAGTATTGCAGGCTGAAAAAATTCAGTTAGTTTATTTGGAGGAAACAGTGAATAGGAATATGCGAAGGAGTTCAAATAGCGTAGGGTTAAGAATTGGCAGAAAATTTTTGTTTCTACTGATGATGGTTGGAATTCCTGCATTCATTTTACTAACTTCTTTTCATCTTGAGACCGTGGAAGTGGTTGGAGCGAAGGAGTACACCAGTGAGCAGATCAAGGAGCAGGTTATTACCTCGCCCTGGGAACAAAATGCCCTGTATCTATATCTGAAATATAAGGTTTTTTCAGCACCGAAGTTACCTTTTGTCGAGAAGCTGAATGTAGAAATGAACGGTAATCATGGGATCACAGTTTATGTATATGAGAAGATGGTTGCCGGCTGTGTAGAGTTTATGGGAGAATATTTATATTTTGATAAAGATGGAATTGTAGTAGAGAGCTCGTCAAAAAAGCTCGAGCATATTCCTGAAATAAAGGGACTTAAGTTTAGTGAAATTATATTGAACGAAAAACTCAAGGTACAAAATGTCGTCACCAATAGTCAGGATGTGGATACAGAACAGGACTCTAAATTAAGCGAAAAGCAAAGGCTTCAGAAGCAGCAGGAGGAGGAGCAGAGGAAAGAGCAGGAAGAAAAGCAGCGTAATGAAAAGTTATTTCTTACCATTATTAATCTAATGCAACTGATCGATAAATACGAGCTGAAGATTGATACCATCAGTTTTAATTTAAAGGATGAAGTAACAATTGATAGTGATGGGGTCAGGTTTCTGCTCGGGAAAAAAAGTACATATGATGAAGAGTTTTCAGATATAAAAGGTATCCTGGAAAAAGCAAAAGGAATGAACATCACAATTGATATGAGAAATTATGTAAAAGGAATGGAAAATATTATAGCAAAACCCAAAAATACGACAAAATAGGGAAAAAAGTCACAAATAAAACTCCGAATTTTTTAAAATTATGCTTGATTATTTGGGAATTTAAAGATATCATATAAGTTAGGGTTATGCTATACTACACTTAGTATAAGGGGGTACTATTATCCCACTATGATGTGGTTTTGGAAGAAAACTGGAACATTTTGAAGGGGATTACGAACTCGTTCAGGCAATTAGGTAGGACAAGTTGCTTGTGAGCTTTTGAAAGAGAATATGTTAAAAGGAGGAATAGACCTTGCTTGAGATAAGAACAAATGAGGCGGACACTGCAGCTAAAATACTTGTAATCGGGGTAGGAGGAGCAGGTAATAACGCCGTTAATCGAATGATAGAAGAGAATATACTAGGTGTTGAGTTTATCTGTGTTAATACAGACAAGCAGCATCTAAAAAATTGTAAAGCACCCCAGTGCATTCAAATCGGAGAGAAGCTTACAAAAGGTCTTGGTGCCGGAGCTCAACCGGAAATTGGACAAAAAGCAGCTGAGGAAAGCAAAGAACAACTGTCGGATATCATAAAAGGTGCGGATATGGTTTTTGTAACCTGCGGTATGGGCGGTGGAACCGGAACCGGTGCTGCTCCTGTAGTGGCTCAGATTGCAAAGGACATGGGGATACTAACGGTGGGTATTGTTACCAAGCCCTTCCGCTTTGAAGCAAAAACTCGTATGACAAATGCAGTTAACGGAATTGACCGCTTAAAAGAGAATGTTGATACTTTAATTGTGATTCCGAATGATAAATTGCTGGAAATTGTTGACCGCAGAACCACGATGCCGGATGCTCTTCGCAAAGCGGATGAAGTATTACAGCAGGGTGTGCAGGGAATTACAGACTTAATTAATGTACCTGGTCTGATTAATCTTGATTTTGCAGATGTTCAGACGGTTATGAAGGATAAAGGGGTAGCACATATCGGTATAGGTATGGGAGTAGGCGATGACAAATGTATTGATGCTGTAAAGCAGGCAATCACAAGTCCTTTGTTGGAGACCACCATTCAAGGAGCTTCTCATGTAATCATTAACATATCTGGTGATATTAGCCTGATTGAAGCGAATGAAGCAGCAACCTTAGTTCAGGAGCTGGCAGGTGATACTGCAAATATTATTTTTGGTGCTATGTTTGATGATGTTAACCCGGATACAGCTACCATCACGGTTATTGCAACAGGATTAGATTCCAGATCTAAGGATATGGTTAAAACACCGGATTTCTTAAGACAATCCCATAATACAGGTGGATTTGGCAATACCATGAGCAGACCGGTTTCTAAGCCTGAGTTTAACATGAGCAGACCTTCTTATAGTGCTGGGACAAGCTACAATACACCTCCCCAGACCACCGGGCAGCCGTCCTCATCCTTATATCAAACGGATCCAAACAGAAGACCAATCAGTCAACCTGCAAAGGCACCAAGTAATACGAATACGGATCCAAGCGGTATTAAGATCCCTGAGTTTTTGCAGAAAAACCGTCATAAATAAAGAAAATACATAGTAACAATATCGTCAAATATTGTTATAGAGACAAACAGTGCGAGCGTATATTCCGGTATGAAGTAGCATATACCAGGATACTTGCATAAATGATGTAAATTTAGCTGTCAGATTATTGCGATAATCATAATCTGGCAGCTTTTTTTGTGCGAAAAATGCATAATTTATTCTTTGCTGTAGGAAATAGTAAATGAAAACAGTGATTCTGTTTCCAGAAAATGACATATATTGAATTCGAAACAAGTTATAATCGTACTATCATCATGGCAGTACAAAAAGGGGAGTAGAAAGAGAAGTTCGGTTTCTTTTTCCAGAGCACTGAAGAAAATAATACTTAGGATAAATCATTCTATGCATGGAGGTGAATTTTGTATTTTGAAGTATATCCGGATATTATTTTTTTCCTGAATTTTATTCTGGATTTCATATTACTATATCTATTAAAGAAGATCAACAGAAAAGAAAGCACCTTGGTAAGACGAACAGCTGCGGCCGCTGCCGGAGCCGGAGCCGCGGTATTTGTTGGCCTTTATCCGTGGATGAATGTCATAGTGAGAATAATTATCATGAATTTTGCTGCTGCAATTTTAATGATAAGAATTGCCTTCGGAAAAATGGGAAAGGGTGATCTGGTAAAACAGATCATAACATTATATGTCATTACATATGCAATCGGTGGATTTATTAATACAGTTTATTATAATACAAATATTAAAATTCAGCTGATACAATTTGGAGACTACCTTCTGTTTTCCAACATTTCCTGGAAGTTTATTGCGATGATATTTGCTGTAGTACTCATTCTAATGCTGATGCTGTTATGGTTTTATCGGTGCTATGCGGGAAGCAGAATGGAATTGTATGAGGTAGAACTGTATTTGCATAATAATCATATTAAAACAAAGGGGCTGTTTGATACGGGGAATGGGCTGATTGATCCGATCTCTGGGAAGGCGGTTATTATTGTTGAAACTACACTTGTAGAATCCTTGCTTTCTGAGAAAATGAGAACAAGATTTCGCCAAACAAAGACAATATTAGAAGGTAATCTCATGGGAACAATGGAAGAAGAGGAAGAATTTCTTCCATTAAAATTAATTCCTTTTAGTTCCATAGGAACAAAAAAGGGAATGATGGTTGGTTTAGAGCTAGATAAATTAGTGATTTATGAGGGAGAAAAATCCAGCAGTATCGATAAAGTTATTGCCGCAGTTTGTGACAATCAGCTATCTCCGCAGAAAGAGTATCATGTGATTTTGCATAAGGAATTCATCGATACGAAAGCAAATGGTTTCTGAAGTTGATAACAGATAAAATGTATGTGCATAATAATAGGAGGTTTATCAATGTTACTTAAATTATCAATACCAAACAAGCTGCAATTTCGGATGATACCGAATATCAGAACATTCTTTTTCGGTCAAAAGGGAGAAATCCATTACATAGGCGGTGCAGAGATATTACCTCCTCCACTTGATCCAGTCAGGGAAGCGCAGGTAATTGAGAAGCTGGGGTCAGATGAGGATAGTGAAATGAAGTCAATCCTGGTGGAACATAATTTAAGGCTTGTTGTTTACATAGCAAAGAAATTCGATAATACAGGTGTAGGCGTAGAGGATCTTATCTCCATTGGCACCATAGGGTTAATCAAGGCGATTAATACCTTCAATCCGGAGAAAAATATTAAGCTGGCGACCTATGCCTCCAGATGCATCGAAAATGAAATACTGATGTACCTTCGCAGGAATAATAAGACGAAGCTGGAGGTTTCCATTGACGAGCCATTAAATGTTGATTGGGATGGAAATGAGCTGCTGCTTTCCGATATTCTGGGAACGGATGAAGATGTGATTTATCATAATATTGAAGAGGAAGTAGATCGAAAATTACTTCGGAAAGCCCTGACAAAATTATCAGATCGAGAACGGGTTATCGTAGATCTGCGTTTTGGCCTGAATACAGATGACGGCCTGGAGCGTACCCAAAAAGAGGTGGCAGACCTGCTTGGAATTTCTCAATCCTATATATCAAGATTAGAAAAAAAGATTATTAAGAGATTAAAAAAGGAAATGGTGCGTTTTGAATAAAATCTTCTAAATGGAAATTATTTCTTTCCCAATTACAGTATAAACCGGAGCCAAAAAGTGAATCATTAATTATGTAAAAAGATGTGATTCGGAGGTTTCGGTATGGCTCTTTATAAGGTTGAGATTTGCGGCGTAAATACATCTAAGCTGCCATTGTTAAAAAACAATGAAAAGGAAGAATTATTTAAGAAGATTCTGGGTGGGGACAAAGAAGCCAGGGAGCTTTATATTAAGGGAAATCTCAGGCTGGTATTGTCTATTATTCAGCGCTTTTCAGGAAGTAATGAAAATGTAGATGATTTATTTCAGATTGGCTGCATCGGCTTGATGAAGGCAATTGATAATTTTGATATAACGCAAAATGTGAAATTTTCAACGTATGCTGTACCCATGATAATCGGTGAAATCAGAAGATATCTAAGGGACAACAATTCCATTCGCGTTAGCAGATCCTTAAGAGATACGGCCTATAAAGCTATCTATGCGAAGGAAGCATTGATAAAGAAAAATGAAAAAGAGCCTACGGTAAGTGAGATTGCTGCAGAAATAGGAATAAGCAAAGAAGATATTGTTTATGCCTTGGATGCGATACAAAGTCCGGTTTCCTTATATGATCCGGTTTATGTAGAAGGCGGGGATGCCTTATATATTATGGATCAGGTTAGTGATAAGAAGAATAAGGAAGAGAACTGGATCGAAGAAATCTCTCTGAAGGAAGCTATGGATAAATTGTCAGCCAGGGAGCATAATATTATTAAGCTACGTTTTTTTGAAGGTAAAACTCAAATGGAGGTGGCAAAAGAGATTAACATTTCTCAGGCACAGGTAAGCCGTCTGGAGAAATCTGCGCTGAAGAATATGAAGAATTATTTGATATAGTTGAAAAAATACAAGGTTTTATATAGGTTGAAAAAAGCAGAGTATGGAAATACTCTGCTTTTTTCCATGCAGTGAGAGAAAAACAAAAAACTGATAGGGAAAGCTTGCTGGTGGCTGTCATAAAAGCTATAATGAATAATGATTTTTCAATTTTCATAAATACTGATATATCAATGAGAGATATTACACCTATTACAGATGAAGAAGGTCAGAAAAGGGGAGTTATATGAAATATTCAATCAGAGAGTTTGCGGAGCTGGTGGGAGTATCCGTTGATACCTTACGACTGTATGAAAAGCATGGAATCATACTACCGGAGAAGAATAAGAAAAATGGCTACCGGAGTTTTAATGATTTTGATGCCAGAGATATGCTAATGAGTCGCTGGTATCGAAGCCTTGAGCTTTCTATTACAGAAGCCAGGTATCTTACCGGAGAAGCAGAAATGCAACAAATCATTCATAGGATCTCTCGCCAAAAAGAACAGCTGGAGGAAGAGCTGTTGAGAAAAAAATTACTGCTAGAGAAGATTACTGATATAACCAGCGAATATGGTGATATTGAGAGAAGACAGCGTAAGTGCAGTGTGGAGGAGATTTCTGCAATATATAGGATTACACAGACGCGCCAAAATACACTATTAAAGAAGCCCAATCTATCGAAGATAGTAGAAGAATGGATGAAGTTTTTACCATTTGTCCACTATTCCTTTCACATAAAACAAAAAGAAACGAGCAGCCATAACGACATCTATAATTATAATTGGGGGCTGGCAATCGGCGAGGAAGATGCGAAACGATTGAATATAAAATATATGGATAAAGTGGACTATATTCCTCCGGCCAGATGCGTTTCCTCTGTAATAACAACCTCCAATGATTATCTTACAAAGAGTTCTCTTGCCTTTATGTTCCAGTTCATGGAGGAAAAGGGTTATGAAATCAGTGGAGATATTTATGGAAAAATAATACTGACTGAAAACTCGAAAACAGAGCGTAGTACCTGCTTGGAAGTCAACATACCCATCTCTGATAAAATAATATAGTTTGTTATTTAACAAACAAATGATTGACATTGGTGCTGCACCAGGGTTTATGATATCTGGGTGTCACGAACACACAAGTCATAAAAAAGGAGAGAGTTATATGAAACAAAAGAGGTATGTTATTTTATTCCTGGTGTGTCTGCTATTATCCGCTGTATTTAGCGGCTGCAGTAAAAAAGAGCCTGAGAATAAGCAAGTTGATGTCGGAGGTAACGTGGAGCAGGCGCTTTATAAGGCGGGTACTTACACAGGCAGCGCTGAAGGTAAGGAAGGTCAAATTCAAGTTGAAGTAACCTTTAGTGATACTGAAATGACAGAAATTAAGGTTGTGAGTCAGTCAGAGACGGAAGGTCTTGGAGATGAAGCAATTGAAAGTATAAGGGCTAAGGTGCTGGAAGGCCAAACCCTGGATGTGGATGCCATCTCGGGTGCCACCTTATCGAGTGACGGAATCCTGGCGGCTATTGAAGATGCGGTGAAGCAGGCCGGCGGTGATGTGGAAGCGCTAAGAGCAAAAGAGGCAGTAAAAGAAGGAACAGGAAAAACGGAGGAATTGTCAGCAGATATCGTGGTTGTTGGTGCCGGAGCCTCTGGGGTATCCGCTGCTGTATCAGCAGCAGACCAGGGAGCAAAGGTAGTAATTATCGAAAAAACTGCCGTAATCGGAGGCGCCAGCAATCTGTCCTGGGCAGGTAAATTCTATAATTCTTCTGTTGCACTTGAAAATGGTGTAAAGGTTGACGTGGAGCAGGAGATTTCCAATTGGATTGTGAATAATCATTGGAGAGTCGATGCTGCGGCAATCAGACAGTATGTAACACAGTCAGGTCAAACTTACGATTGGCTGAAGGAAAAGGGATATCAGACCACCTTTATTAATTTTGCAGGTGAGCAGCTGCATATGCTGCCGGAATACAGCACACGCCAGGAGCTTCTTCGCGGTATGCTGGAGGCTTCTGTGGTACAGGGCGGAGGCCAGGTGCTTACTGAAACAACCGGTAAATCCCTGCTAACGGATAATACCGGTGCGGTGATTGGTGTCAGCGCAGAAAAAGCGGATGGTACAATTGTTAATATTACAGCTAAAAGTGTTGTACTCGCGACTGGAGGCTATGCAGCCAATTCGAAAATGGTAAAGGAGCTTTTTGGCTTTGAAGGTATTAATGGAGGTCTTGGACAGAATGTAGGCGAAGGACTTGAAATGGCCTGGGCAGTCGGTGCAAAGGTGCCGGACAATATCGGCGGTCAGATGCTTCATCAAACGCTGGCAAAGGCTACGGATCATTTGAAAAAGGATTATCCATCATTTCAGGCAACTTATCCAATGATGCTGACCTATTTGCCCAGCTTTATGAATGTTGGACCATCCGGCGCAAGATTCCGGGATGAAACTGCTACACTGACAGCGGTAGCTGCAGCAAATACAAGTGCTTTTCAAGGACCCTATCATATGGTGATTGTTTCAAAGGCTCAGCTGGAGCTTCTGAAAGAGAAGGGTATGAGTGGCGTTAATGCCTCCAAGCTGCCAGGTATGCCTCCAGAATTTTATGCGGATTTTAAGGATCAGTATACATTGGAAAATCCCTGGACAGATGTAGAGAAGGTACTAGAATCCATGGTTGCCAATGGTGACGGATATAAAGGTAATACCATAGAAGAGCTGGCGGCCAATGCTGGAATGGATCAGGAAATCTTCCGGGAGACCTTTGATCTTTATGAAGAAGCTGCCAAGAGCGGTGTGGATACGGAATTTGGAAAAGGGGCAGAATATTTATTATCCATGGGTAATGAGGGACCTTATTATGCTGTGGTTGCTCAAATCAATAACCTGGGTTCTGTAGGCGGACTTTTAGTGAATAAAAAATTTATGGTACTGAATGATAAAAGAACACCGATCAAGGGCTTATATGCGGTTGGCCTGGAATCAGAGGGTGTATTATTTAATGATACCTATGTTGGAAATGGTGTTGGTATCGGTTATTCCTTTACTTCCGGACGTCTTGGCGGGGCTTATGCTGCTGAATATGTTCTAAGCAGTAAATAGTAGAAGAAAGTTACAGAATAAAGAACGGAATAAGTTAACAGAATAAATTAGCAGAATAAGTTAATAGAATAAGTTACTAGAATAAATTAGCAGAATAAATTAGCAGAATAAAGTTACAGAATAAAGTTACGGAATAAAGAACAGAACAAAGTAAAAGCACAAAGTAACCGTGTAAAGTAGCAAAAAAGTAACAAAATAAAGTAACAAAATAAAGTAACAAAATAAAGTAACATATGGAGTTGTCGATAAATGTGGCTCTTAGGATATGACAATAACTGTCCTTGGAATCACATCTTCTGACAGCTCCATTATTGTTATTAAACGACTACTATAATTATTAATCAGGTAAACATAACCATCAGAAAACGATCATAAAATATCAAAACCCATGGAATAATAAACTAGTAATGCCTTGCATTACTTTTAATTATTATGAAACATTGATCTTAACGAAGTTTATACGTAATAGTACGATTGAATGTGAAAGAACTATGGAGGTTGTGATGGGGACAAATGTTGTGAGCAAAAAAAATCAAGTAAGAAGCATCTTATTGATTACCATATTAATGGCAGTAACGATATTTGTGGTGTTAAAGGAATACTCAATAACTGAAATTGTTCAGGTGATACGTAGTGTCCATCCATTCTATCTATTGGGCGGTATATTAATGATGTTTGCGAATGTGGCATGCCTGGGATTGAATTTTAAGCTCATATTACAGCGTTTAGGGCACCCCACTGCCTATATCAGATGTATTGAATATGCCTATATCGGTAATTATTTTGGAGCGATTACGCCGGGAGCCAGCGGCGCTCAGCCGGCACAGGTTTATTATATGAATAAGGATCGGATTCATGTGGATATATCAGCAATTACGGTATTTCTTATGGTGTTTTCCAGTCAGATGGTGCTGCTGTTTTATGGTGGGCTAACCGCCATAGTTCGCTATGAATATGTATCTGAGTATAAGAACTGGCTGAAGTATCTGGTCATTGCCGGTGCGGCAGTGATCCTGTGCTTAACCTTGATATTGACTGCAATCATGTTTATGGGTAAAACGGTACCCTTTTTAATTCGATATGCTTTGAAGCTGGGGGTTAAAGTGAAGTTGATCCGGAATGAAGTGGAGCTGAAAAGTAAGGTAGATAGGTTGGTGGCTTCTTATCAAGGTAAGGCTCACTATGTATTAAAGCATCCTGGAATGTTTGTTCAGGTATTCTTTATCTCAGTGGTTCAGTGGGCGGCCTATTATATGGTATCGTATTTAGTGTATTTAAGCTTTGGACATACGAGTGCAGATGCGATTGATTTGATGTCTGCTCAAGCACTGATTAATATTGCAGTAGTAGCAATTCCGTTGCCAGGTTCCGTTGGTATCTCTGAAAAGGTGTTTTTGAATGTGTTCCAACCCTTTTATACCATAGATGAGCTTCCCTCTGCGATGATTCTAACCAGAGTGATTAATTTTTACCTGCCGTTATTTATCGCTTTTATGATATATCTAGTGCTGCATTTTAGAATAATGAGAGAAACAAAATAAAAAAGGAACCGCCAGTATAGAAGGACGGTTCCTTGAAATAGTCTTGCAAAAATAGCTCATTAGCCTTCAACTCTAACGTAACTAACTTAATATCTTCTTTATTTCTTCCATAAATGTATTCACATCTTTGAATTCGCGATATACGGAGGCAAAACGTACATAAGCCACCGGGTCAAGATCCTTTAATTTGTCCATTAATATTCCGCCGATTACATTGCTTGGAATCTCTTTGTCCTCACGATTAAAGATCAGTGTTTCCACCTCATCCACCAGGGCGGTAATCTGATCTATGGAGATAGGACGCTTATGGCAGGAGCGAAAAACACCTGCTTCAATTTTGGAACGGTCATAGGGTTCCCGGTTATTATCCTTTTTTATGACTACAAGAGGAATAGTTTCTACCTTTTCGTAGGTGGTGAATCTTCGATTGCATTCATCACATTGGCGTCTTCTTCGAATGGAATTATTTTCATCAGCGGGTCTTGAATCAATAACTCTTGTATTGTCCTTACTGCAAAACGGGCATTTCATAGAAACATATCCTCCTAATCTGTTGGTAAATCATAACTGTAAATAAATTATAGTAAAGGAAGCGTAAACGGTCAAGAAAATTATTACAAATTTATAAATTAAAGTAAATAATTCCGTCAAAAACTACATTTATATACATTTTACAAGATATTTTTCTAATTCCACATCAACAATGATAATGTCAACTCCAATTTGTTTGATGCAGGAGCAGGGGATGACATATTCATGATCCCGTCCCAGAATGCCCCATACCTTACAAGGACCTGGAATGATAATATGGGTAACATGGCAGGTGCAAATATCAAATTCTAAATCACAGACATAACCAAGTCTCACACAATCTCTGCAATTTATGACTTCCTTTTCTCTTAATTCTAAAATGCGCATATAATCACCTCAATCACAGGATGCATGTAATAACATCTTGTATCTTGGTACATTATATGCGCATTTTTTTAAAAATCCCTCTAATTGTATAAAATATTAAAGAGCCAGGCAGTGTCAAAAAACAAATTATGCTAATTACTTCATAGATTGACGGTAACCAAGAAATGGATTATAAGGCAGAAACCCTATCCTCAAGTTCACGCAGCTGCTCCTTGGAAGGAACAAAATTAATGCGAATCGGATCAAGAATAATCTCAAAGCCTAAATCCTCTAAAGCCTGATTAACGATTCCGATGCTTTGTCCACCCCAACCATAAGAGCCGAAGGCAAAGCCTTTTTTATTTTTCGGCTGAAGGCCTTTCAGATAAGTGAGCAGTGCGGCTACGTTAGGCATGATATTGTTATTTAAGGTAGGAGAGCCGATTGCAATGTAGCGGGCAGTTAAGACCTCGGTAATTACATCAGAGAGCTCATTCTCCTTTAAATCCAGCAGGCGGACAGCAGTTCCTTTGCGGGTGAAGCCTTCTGCAATGCTATGAGCCATGCTTTCCGTCGAATGCCACATGGAGTCAAAGATGACCAGTGCTTTATCCTCTGTAACAGTATCTGAAAATTCGGCATAAGTAGAAAGGACTTCCTGAATGTGAGATCTCCAGATAATACCGTGGCTGGGTGCGATGATATCTAACTCCAGGCCGTTTACAATGGCAAGGGCTTTCTTAGCCTGAGCACTATAGGGCATGAGAATATTTGCATAATAACCCTTTACCTCATCCATAACCTGGGATAGTTCAACCTCGTCGTCAAAGTGCTTACTGGAGGTGAAATGCTGACCAAAGGCATCGTTGGAAAACAGTATTTTTTCCTCTGGGCAATAAGTAACCATATTATCCGGCCAGTGAAGCATTGGAGTAGCGACAAAGGTCAGAGTTCTTTTTCCGAGAGAAACGACATCGCCTGCCTTTACCTGCTGAAACTCAAAATCACTTCCGAAATGGGCTTTCAGACCCTTAAGGCCGCTGGGATCAGAGGTAATTAAAGTAGCCTTTGAAGCAGCTTTCATTACGGCGGGAATCGCTCCGGAATGATCCATTTCAACATGATTTGAAATCACATAATCAATTTTTGCAGGATCAATGATTTCTGAAATTCGTTCTAACAATTCTGCTGCAAACGGTGCTTTTACCGTATCGATTAAAGCAACTTTTTCGTCAACGATTAAATAAGCATTGTAGGTCGTTCCCTTGTGAATGGAATAACCGTGGAAGTTACGAAGATGCCAGTCTACGACTCCAACATAATAGATTCCTGGTTTTAATTCAACTGTATTCATGAGATAAATCCTCCTCTAACTTGTAATAAATAAGTGTGCCGTACATCACGAAGGATGAGTGCAGCAAGTGTTTCCAATTATATTTTTTATCAGTAGCAATAGTGTGATATGCAGAGCATTTCACATCCGGCACCCCGCGACCTAAAGGTCGATTGTCCGTTAGTGTGAAATGCAGAGCATTTCACATCCGACACCTCACAACCAAGCGGTCGAATGTTCAGTTGGTATGGCTGCTGATAATGGTCTGCTCTGGTACGAGCAGCGCGATAAAAGGAACATGCATTTTCTGCCATACTTAGTGTAAGAAGCTGTATTTTACTGCTGATACAGGAAGGTACAACTGAGTTTCACCACTTAGTTGATAGGCATATGCATTTTGTTCCTATCATATATTTTTGTGAGGAATTTGTCAAACCTTTCTGAAAAAAAGCGCATGAAAAGTAGTAAGGAAAAGCAGTAAGAAAAAGCTGAAATAAGGATAAGTTAAGCACACGGGAGGAAGAGGTCTTAGAAACTCTGTTGTGTTCTGCTCCAAGTTTGTATAAAATGCTAAAAAAAGTTATGAATTTTATCAGTTACTACAAAAGTAAAATCCTTCTTGAGGTACTGTTTTTCCTTTGTTATACTACCAATAGGCAAATAATTCCTTCTTATGGAGCGTCAGGCATATGATGAAGAAGGAATGGAGGATTTTTATGTTCAGTAAAGTATACAGTGCAGCAATTCGTGGAATTGATGGACTGATTGTATCTGTGGAGGCAGATGTAAGTGATGGCCTCCCTGTGTTTGATATGGTGGGCTTTTTAGGCTCAGAGGTAAAGGAAGCCAGAGAGCGGGTAAGGATCGCCCTCAAAAATTCCGGCTATATGCTGCCGGCCAAACGTATTACAGTTAATTTATCTCCTGCTGACATTCGAAAAGAAGGTACGGCTTTTGACCTTCCGGTTGCGTTGGCAATTCTTACGGCCTTTGGCTATCTGCCAGAAGAGAATTTAAAGGAATATCTGATCATTGGCGAACTCAGTTTAAGTGGAACGGTGAATAAAGTGAATGGTGTTCTGCCCCTGGTCTATTCCGCGAAGCAGCAGGGCTTTACCAGGTGTATCGTCCCAAGGGAAAACGCAAAAGAAGGGGCGGTTGTGGAAGGAATAAAGACCTATGGAGTAGCGTCTCTAAAGGAGGTGGTGGAGCTGCTGCAGGAAAAGGACAGCAGGCTGCCCGAATACATAGATCGTGATGCAATGTTTGGACAACTCCATAGTGAGGATGTCATGGATTTTTCGGAAGTTGCAGGTCAAAAGGCAGCAAAGAGGGCAATCGAGATAGCGGTATCCGGTATGCATAACATACTGATGATAGGACCGCCGGGATCAGGCAAAACAATGCTGGCAAAGCGGATCCCTACGATTATGCCGGAGTTGTCATTTGAGGAAAGCATGGAGATATCAAAAATCTATAGTATTGCAGGGTTATTGGGGCAGAGACCCCTCATTGCCAGGAGACCCTTTCGCAGTCCCCATCACACGATAACAACAACGGCCTTGGTGGGAGGTGGTATTAATCCAAAACCAGGTGAAATCAGCTTGTCTCATCTGGGTGTTCTTTTCCTGGATGAATTGCCGGAATTTCAAAAGAACACAATCGAGGTATTAAGGCAGCCCCTGGAGGATAAATCGGTAACCATTTCAAGACTGAATGCTTCTTATCTATATCCGGCCGGCTTCATGCTGGTTGCGGCTATGAATCCCTGCTCCTGTGGCTACTACCCAGACAGAAATCAATGCAATTGTTCAATTAACCAGGTGAAACGTTATCTTGGAAGAATATCCAGTCCCTTATTAGATAGGTTTGATATTTGTATTGAAGCTTTGCAAATGAATTATAAGGAGCTTCAGGTACAAGAGAAGCAGGAGTCGTCCCTGGAGATCCGAAACAGGGTCAGTATCGCCAGAGAAATTCAATTAGAGCGGTACCGGGATCAAAATATTTATTTTAACTCGGAGCTTAGCCCGAAGGCAATAAAGAAGTATTGCCCCTTGGCGGCGAAAGAACAAGCTTTGCTGGAGGAAGCATTTATCCGAATGAACCTCAGTGCAAGAGCCTACCACAGAATTCTTAAGGTAGCAAGGACCATTGCAGATCTTGACCAAAGTGAACGAATTACCACAAAGCATATCAGTGAGGCAATCTGTTATCGCAGCTTGGATCAAAAATACTGGGGTGAATAGAGGGAGGAAAAGAATTTGACAAAGGAAGAACTTTATTTTTGGCTGCTCAATCTTCCAAAGCTTGGACAAAAAAAGGTGGAGCTGCTGCTTAGAACCTTTGGAGGTGTGGAATCTGTTTATGAAGCAAGTGAAAAGGATTATGAATTATTTCGTCTGGAGCAATGCCCGGCTACGCTTAGATTCTCCAGTGAGGATATCAAAACTCTGTGTACGAGCAGAAAACCGGAGATAATAAAAGAGAGATATGCTAAATTAAGAAAGCATGGAATATATTTTGTTACAAGAGAGGATGAACGTTATCCGGAGCAGCTTCGTAATATATATGATGCACCACATGCATTATATGTTAAGGGTAGACTGCCGGAGAAGGAAGAGAAGCTAATTGCAATTGTTGGAGCGAGGGAATGCACGGTCTATGGTAGAGAAATGGCAAGACGTTTTGCAGCAGCCTTAGCAAAAGAAGGTGTAGGCATTGTCAGTGGTCTGGCACGCGGTATTGATGCCTATGCCCATGAGGGAGCATTATCCTCCAACGGAAAAACCTATGGTATCTTAGGCTGCGGGATAGATATTTGCTATCCCAAGGAGAATATTAATCTCTATATGGAGCTTCAAAAACAGGGAGGTATCGTGTCGGAATATGCGCCAGGCATATCACCGATTCCAGGAAATTTCCCCATGCGTAACCGTATTATCAGTGGATTATGCTTTGCAGTCTTTGTAATTGAAGCAAAAGAAAAAAGCGGTTCGCTTATTACGGTAGATTATGGTTTGGAACAAGGAAAGGATATTTATGCACTTCCGGGAAAAGTAACGGACCGATTAAGCGCTGGTTGTAATAATCTGATAAAAATAGGGGCAAAATTAGTTACAAACCCAAATGACATCTTAGAGGATATTTTTCCGAATTATAAACCAGGAATACACGAATTGAAAAAAAATAATAAAATTCTTGAATTAAAGGAAAAAATAGTGTATGCTTCATTGTGTTTAGAGCCAAAACACATAGAAGAGATCGCATTACAAACAGGAATGACAATTGATGTATTGGTGGAACAGCTTTTGGCTCTTGAACTCAAAGGGTATATAAAGCAGATCATGAGAAATTATTATATAGTAGTTGAATAGAAACGAGGTTTATAGAATGCCAAAACATCTTGTAATCGTAGAATCACCGGCTAAAGCAAAGACGATTAAGAAATTTTTAGGAGC
>JAEWMZ010000043.1 GCA_023392995.1 Bacillota bacterium | reverse complement strand
TACGCTGGAAAACAAGTCTTATCACATTGTAACCACCTTAATTATTGCTATTGTATTGCAAATTTTAATCATATCAAAATGCAGTATACCATAAAAAATTGGTAAATACAATTAGGATTGGCAAATTTACAACCATAATTTGGGAACCCAGGAGCTTGTAACAACCTAGAACTCAACTTGGAACTCAATCTGGCACTCAATCTGGAATTCACCCTGGCACTCAATCTGGAATTCACCCTGGCACTCAACATGGAATTAAACCTGGCACTCAACCTGAAGTTAAATCTGGAACTAAACCTGGAATTAAATCTGGAACAATACCTGGAATTAAATCTGCAACTAAACCTGGAATTAAATCTGGAACTAAACCTGGAATTAACCTGGAACTAAATTTAGAATTTAAATTGAGTTCAATGATAATCGAATCCTATGCTGCATTATTTTTCTGTTTTTTCATCCGATAATAATAAACCACAATTAATGGAATCACTGCCATTACCCATGCTACCGGATTTGCCCAGCAAATGCCCAGGTAGCCATAGGGCTTTAGAAAAAATCCAATAACCACAATTCTGGCTATTAATTCACAGACTCCCCCTAATAACGGAACAAATCCATCCCCCAACCCCTGCAATGCATTACGATAAAGATAGAGCAAGCCAAGAATCGGATAGAAGCCAGCTACTACATAAAAGAAGATTTTCGCATTTTCATACACCATTCCACTATTGTCCTTCACAAAAAGCTCTGCAAAACCTGCCCCGAAGATTAGGACAAATAACATTGCGAAGACACTGCATATTATCGTTATAATAACCGCTGCCCGTACTCCTTCTCGCACTCTGTCATCCCTGCCGGCTCCTGTGTTTTGACCCACATAGGCTGCCAGACAGACACCAAGCGAAGGAAAGGCCTGTACAATAATATTCTGAATTTTACCACTGGCTGAAAATGCCGCAATATAAATCGGCCCAAGCCCGTTTAACGCCATCTGAACAATCATAACACCAATCGCAGTGATTGAGAATTGCAATCCCATCGGACCGCCTATCCTGACCAATTGCTTTATCGTGGCACTGGAGAATACCGCAGCCTCCCGTCCCAGCCTTAACACCGGATACTTTCTTAACATATAAAAAAGGCACAATACGGAAGCCGTAACCTGAGAAACTACCGTGGCATAGCCGGCTCCTGCCACTCCAAAGGGTAATACTGCAACAAATAATAAGTCCAACAGGATATTAAGTATTGACGAAATGAGAAGAAAATAAAGGGGAGTCTTGCTGTCACCCAATGCCCATAAAATTGAGTTGAACATATTATAAGCGATCGCAGCGGGAATTCCCATATATACTACACGCATGAAACGATAAGAATCAAGGAAAATTTCTGTGGGTGTATTCATCACGGTAAGAATCCACTGATTTGCGAATAGCAGCACAACCGTTAAAAAAACAGCCATAAAGGTACATAAATAAAAGGACATTGCAACAAAATGCTTTAACCCCTTTGTGTCTCCAGCTCCAAAGCGTTGTGCAATGAGAATAGAAAAACCTCCTGTCATTCCCATGATCCAGCCCATAAATAAAAAAGTAACCGAACCGGTAGATCCTATGGCTGCCAATGCCTCTACTCCGAGAAACCGACCTACGATAATGGAATCCATCAAATAGTAAAATTGCTGTACTATATTACCAATTAAAATTGGTAACGAAAATTTCAGCAGAATCTTCATCGGCGTGCCTGTTGTCAATTCATTCTTCATGTAGTTGTCCCCTTTTAACCATCCATTTTATCTTAATTTAGCTTATATTTAACTTGTATTTAACTTGTGATTGCAATGTATTCCTGACAACATTTATAACGTTCTTATCACTTCGCTATGGAAGAAAAAATATCTCACAATCATAATTAAGCCAATTATAGCAAATGGTAAAAATGAATACAACAGAAGATAAAAAAGAAAAAAGTGAAAGTTCAGACTCATATCTGTCTGAACTTTCACTTTTTTTATAAAAACTACTCTACCCCTTAACGCTACCAGCAGTAACACCGCGTATAATGAATTTAGAAAGGCAAATATAAACTACTACAACAGGAAAAATTGCAATTGCCACCAGCATATACACCTGACCCATATCAAATTTCAAAAAATCTGCACTACGAAGCTGAGCAATCAGGATCGGAAGGGTTTTCTTACTATTATCTTTGAGTATTAAGGCCGGTACAAAGTAATTATTCCAGGAGCCTACAAAGGTAAATATGGCTTGGACTGCGATCGCCGGCTTCATGATCGGTATAACAATTTTATTGAAGGTACTAAATTCATTCGAACCATCAATACGAGCAGCCTCAACAATATCAAGCGGAAGGGTACTCTCCAGATATTGCTTCATAAAGAAGAATACGACCGGAGATGCAATGGAAGGAATAATCAAAGGAATAAAATTGTCCATAAGATTCAATTTATTAACTAAGTTAACAAATCCTAAGGTTGAGACCTGAACCGGTACCATCATAATCAACATGATAAAAAGATATAGTGTTCTTTTCATCCGGAAATCATAGGCATGAATCGCATAAGCTGTTAAACCAGAAAAATAAGTCGCAAACACGCAGCTTAAACCTGCAATTATAAAGCTATTTAATATACCACTTAATACTGGAAGGTTCTCGTTACCCAGCACATGTTTCATATTTATGAAGAATGATCGACCCGGAATCATTGAAAATCCTTTTTGAATATCCGGATGGGAACGTGTTGCATTTACCAGCAATATAAAAAACGGAAACAGGCAAAGAAATACGAGGAAAATTAATACTATATAACTTATTGTGCGCCTTATCGTCAAAACAGCTATCGAGGAGTTATCCTGTGTTTTCATTACTATTTTCCTCCCTTCCTTTTTGACACATCTCTAGTCATAGATACGAATACGAGTACACTTAAAACAGAGGAGATTACAAATAAAATAACCGATAACGCTCCTGCCATACCATAATTCTTACTAAACAAATGATTATTCAAGAACATAATTAATGTCATACTCTGCCTGTCTGGAGTTCCCTGTCCATTCGTCAAAATCTGCGGAATATCAAACATCTGAATACCACCCAGCATTGCAGTAATGATAACATAAATTAAAATCGGACGAATGGTTGGTACTGTTACCTTGGTAAATACCTTCCAAGGTGACGCTCCATCAATGGCAGCAGCCTCCAGTAAGGAGCCATCAATACCCATGATAGCCGCCATAAGAACAATTGTCGTATTACCGAACCACATCAGGAAGTTCATTCCTGCAACCAATCCTCTGGTTGCCCATGCTGAGGTTAAAAAACGGAAAGGCTCCTTGAGAATCCCGAGATTAACCAATATGTTATTGATCGGCCCGCTGTCTGAAAACAGTGAGAAAAATAACATGGAAAAAGCAGCTGCCATAATTAAATTCGGCATGTAAATAACTGTTTTGAAAAGACCGGTTGCCTTTAGTCTTAATCTTAAATCAGAAAACCAGACTGCCAGCAGTAATGCAATTACAAGCTGTGGAAGAAAGCCCATTAACCACATAATAAATGTATTGCTTATATATTGTAACAAATCTGCGTTCAGTAATGATTTGTAATTTTCAAAGCCAATAAAATTAGGTCCTATCTGCTTTAAGCCTGACCTATAATATTCAAAAAAGCTATAATAAAAGGTTGACACCAAAGGAATCAGTGAAAATATTATGTATACTGTAAAAAAGGGACATAAAAAAAGATAGCCCCATTTTGCATAGCTGACCCCTTTATGCTTCACCTCTCGCTTCCTTTCTTCTTTCATATTTACCTCCATTCCTATGCATCCGCTGCACATCAGAAGTTTGTGCGGGAACAGCCTGGGCACAAACAAGATTCCTCATTTTCAGAATCCAATTCTTTCCCCCCGGTAGGGGGCAGGATGGGGAATCCCCATCCTGCATTTGTTCTATTCAAGGCAGTAATTATTTTGTTAACTCAGGATACTTTTCAATTGCTGACGTATAGAAATTCTCGAAAGCTTG
>JAEWMZ010000462.1 GCA_023392995.1 Bacillota bacterium | reverse complement strand
ATTGGCTGTTTGTTTATAAAGCTTTGAGTTCAAAGGAAACCGGACGAATCCCATCGGTACAACAAACAACCGTTTCTCCTTTCGCATTGTTCCAGGGATCATAGCTGCCACCGTAAGCCAGGGTGCTCAGGTTATTATAAATATCATGCCAGGCCCATGGACAAAAGCCTTCCGGCATTTTAGCACTCCCTTCATAAAGGAAAGTATCATCTACTTTAAAATAGGAACATACCCCTGCGCTTTTGCCATCGGTTAAATATCGCTCCGCCAGTGCTTCATCAAATGCAACTTTAATTACCTTAATCTGTACCTTCTTCATCCTTACACCTCACTCCCAATCTTTCTACAGGGATATTCTACTATATTATCAAGAATCTGTCACTAAGCTTCCCCCGCTTTCTCATATGTTCGAATTTGTTAGCTGTACTGCAAAATACAATAATAACAGCCCTGATATATTATAGATAACATATCAGGGCTGATTCACCCATCTGAATAATCTTATTCATTTTTTACTTTAGGTTCTCAGTTCATAATGCCGAATATAACACCCGTTGCAAAGGATATGCAGGCGGTCGCTATGAAAGAGAACTGCTAATTTTTCATTCCAGTTAATACAATTCCCTCCACAAAGCTTTTTTGTCCAATGGCGTAAATGATAATACCTGGGAATATCGTCATAAATGTAGCCGCTAAAGCGATCGGCCAATTCGTACCGAAGGAGCCGGTAAAGTTGGTTAGTGCTACAGCAAAGGTGAATTTACTCATACTATTAATATAGATAATCTGCTGGAGCATATCATTCCAAACCTGAATAAATAGCATCATGGCAACCACTACAATGGCAGGTTTGATAGAAGGAACGAGAATCTTCCAAAGAATATACATTCTTCCCGCACCATCGATGGAAGCTGCTTCATCAAGCTCTTTGGGAATAGTCATCAAAAATTGCTTAATCAAAAAGATATTAAAGAACCCTCCTCCTGTCAGAAAGGGCAGGATCAACGGCCAATAGGTATCCCCCAAACCTAGTCCCTTTGTCCAAAATACATACAGTGGAATCAGCGTAACCATTCCAGGAAGAAGGATTGTACCCACACAAATATTAAAAATAAGCTTCTTTCCTCGAAAGCGAAGTCTCGCAAAGGCATATCCGCAAAAAATTGCGGTTATTGTGCCACATACCACCGACGGAATTATGATAGAAAAGGTATTTACAAAATACTTCCAATATTCAAAGGTTTCCAAAGCTTTCGAATAATTAGACCATAGCCATTCATAGGGAAAAAAGGACGGTGGATATGCATTTAACGCCCCCGTGCTCATTAATGAGGATCGGAAGATCCACCAGATAGGCAGCAGCACCAGTAAGGCTACAAATAAAACGATCAGTGTCACAATCCATATCAGGAGCTTTTCTTTTTTTCTTTTGCTTTTTAATACTCCATTGCCCATTGCCTAATCCTCCTCTCCAAAGATCTGTTCCTTTTGAGTTTTAAACAAAATAATCGTAAAGATACCCACAAGAATAAAGAATATCACAGCATATGCCGCAGCATAGCCCATTTTATTCTTTTGAAATCCATACAAATAAATGACATAGGACATAAACATGGATTTTTTACTGGGACCGCCATTCGTCAGTGCCAAAGCCGGATTAATTACCTGTAAGTGGGTAATCAGTGCCGTTAGTACATTGTAAAAGATAATTGGAGAAATACTGGGTATCGTCACATGCCAAAACCGCTGCCAGGCATTTGCTCCATCTATTTTTGCTGCTTCCACATAAACCCCCGGTACATTTTGAAGCCCGGCAAGAAAAATAACAATTAAATTTCCGCTAATCCAGATCGCAATCATTACCAAGGAGGGGATAACCTGTTCCGTGCTGTTTAAAAATCTCTGCGGAGGAAGCCCCATCATACGTAAAAGGAAATTAAATAGTCCGAAATTCCCCTCATACAGCCACTCCCAGCCCTTAAATACTCCAATAGCCGGCAGCAGATAGGGAACAAAAAAGATCGAACGGAACAAGGTTCTTCCTTTAATTTTGAAATTCAGCATCAACGCAACCAAAAGTGAATAGAGAATCGCGCCGACTACGGCAAGAAATGAATAAAGAATGGTAGCCTTTATAGAGTCCAGGAAATATATATCCTTGGTGAAGATACGAATAAAGTTCGAAAATCCTATGAATTTAGGTGTTGTCAGCCCATTCCAGTCAAAAAAGCTTAAAACAAACACCGCTAGCGTGGGCAGATAACTAATGAATGTAACACCAAGAAATGCCGGTATTAAACATAAATAAGCAGTGAGTTCTTCCCTTTTTCCAGCTCTTGACGTAGTTTTTATTTTTGTTTTATTTTTCATCCCCGCACCTCTTTTGAAGCCTCAGGTGGTCTTCCTCTTTGCCGTTCGACCACCTGACACCATTATTTTAGATTAATTCGGATTGTTTTCTTCAAAAATACTTAATAATTCCTCTTTGTTTTCACCGATCGCTTCCTTCATGGTCTGATTTCCTGTCCAAACACCTGAGAAAGTAGAATCCAGGGTAGCATTAAACTCTTCTGCTCCATTAACATAGTACCAAGCAGTGGAAGTTGCATTATTTTTCGCATAATCAACTACTGCACTCTTATACATTTCTTTTTCCGGGAAGTTTGGATTATTAATCCACTTATCGATTTTATCTGCCTCCGTATACCAGGATTCCAGAATAGGCATCCAGGTTCCCGCTTCAATCAATGACCAGGAATTTTCTTCTTTATAATACCACTTCAACCATTCCATAGCCTCCTTCGGATGCTCTGTTGTTGAAAATACTACATTTGGTCCGCCAGTACAGATCGTTACAGGCTCTTTCATATAAGGGAGTACACCAACGCCATATTCAAAATCCGCATTCGGTCCCAGGAAGGTACCAACATTCCATTGTCCATCTGTAGCCATAACAACCTTTTTACTTCCCAGGGAAGATTCCAGGGAATTTGCTGCGCTGGTTACCGGAGGTGCACAATGATATACCGATGAAAGATCCGCAATTCTCTGAAGTGCTTCTACCGTTGCATCACTGTCAATTGTACAAGTTTTTCCATCCTTGCTGTAATAGCCTCCGCCATTGGATATAGTCCAAACCTCCAGCTGCCAGGGAAGAGTATTAACCGTACAACCATAGATATCAATATTGTTTGGATCAAAATCAGGATCCAACGCGTTCTTTCCATTCGTATCCAGTGTCAGAAGCTGCGCAGTTTTCACAAAGGTATCCCAATCCCAAGCTGCATCTGCACTTGCGGGAGGTGTTAAATCCTTCACATCCAAGCCTTGCTTTTCACAAACTTCTTTTAATAAATCAATATTATACCAAAGATTCAATACTTCATTAGCAGCAGAATAAGCCACTGGCTTTCCTTCATATCGGAAGGTTAAGGAATCGAGAGGCTTTGCGTCTCCTGCTCCATACATACCGCTGATATCAGCGAGCAATCCGTTCTCAGCAAATTTTAATACACCCGCTTCGCTCATGATACCTGTATCCGGAAGTTCTCCGGCCGTAGCCATTGCATTCAATTTAGTAACATAGGTATCGTGGTCTATTTTTACTACCTCTACCTCGATCTTGTCTTGTTCACTGTTGAATTTATCGGCTACCTTTTGTGTAGCAGCAGTTTCAACTTCATTTCCCCATTGTGCATAAGTAATCTTAACTTTTTCCCCTTTGGAAGCGGAATCACTGCCGGAATCCCCATTATCAGCAGTAGTTTCTGTCTTTTTGGGAGCCTCAGTGGCGCTGTTCCCGCTTGTAGAACTTGTTTCCTTACCGCAAGCAACTAAGCTGAAAGTCAGTGTAGTCATCATTACTGCAGCAAGAATTTTCTTAATTTTTTTCATAGCCTTCTCTCCTTTATTTTTATTTATTATACCGCAACTCTTGTTGCGTATAAATACTATGTTCGTGGCAGATTAATTCTATAATACTTTCACAATAACTCTTTCATCCACACCAGCATTTCTCCCGTCCTGCGGTTTCCCCAGTAGGGATAAGGTACCAGAGTCAATACCTTTTCCTCCAGTTCCGGGCTTCTCTCCGCGTATAGTGTATCCGGTTCCCATCCATCCTGCTTCACTTTCCTGCCCTTGCATCGGAGGACAGTGGTTCCTCCAAGCAGCGCGTCCTGGTACTCTTCCACAGGCTCTGAAGAGGTATCGATATAATAAGCTGGCAGGTTGCGTTCATTGTCCACCTCTTCCATACAGTACACCAGAGGTCCCTTCATCACTGCCACCTTACCAATATCCTCCTTCACAAGAGGATTTGCCCTGACAAACCGGGGAGACATATCAAATGTTACAGTGATGTTGAGCTGCATCAGCTCAGCCTCCACAACCAAGTAACCATTCTTTCTATTTTTTTCTTTATCCTCTACGCCATTGACATAAACGCCATATTCTTTGATGTATTCCGGTATCCTTATGTAAATCTCGCCCCTCACAGCGGCCTTACTACTAACCCGGAGCTCTACCTGTCCGTTATAAGGAAATCCGGTTTTCATCTCAAGCGCTACCTCCTGCTGGTCAATTACAACCGATAAACTACTCGAGATAAAGAGGTTGACAAAGATCTCCCTCTGACCCGCAAGATAAATGTATTCGCCCAGAGATGCCAGCGTTCGGGCAATGTTCGGCGGGCAGCAGGCCACTCCGAACCATGCCTGCCGAACCGATTTTATATGCTCCTTCGAGGTTCTAGGGATACAATTATCCGGCCATACCTCCAGCGGATTCACATAGAAAAAGCTCTTCCCATCCATTGCGATTCCGGCCAGTACTGTATTATAAAGGGCTTTTTCCACAATGTCGTAATATTTTGCACTCCTTGTAATCTGGGTCATTCTTCTTCCAAAAAGAGCCAGTGAGATGGAGGCGCAGGTCTCAGAATAGTTACTGTTATTGGGAAGATCATAATCCGTCGTGAATCTCTCCATAATTCCCGAGCTGCCTATGCTTCCCGTTATGTACATCCTCCTGTGGATCATGTTATTCCACAGACGCTCACATGCTTCCAAGAGTTCCCCGTCGTCATAGGCCTCTGCAATATCTGCCATAGCACTGTACATATAGCCGGCTCTTACTGCATGCCCTTCTGCTGCCTTCTGTTGTCTGACTGGCAGATGGGACTGTGAATAGACGGGATCATAATGCTTAAATTCATCAAAGAAATGCTTAAATCCCGGCTTCTTCATCTCCTCCAGGAAATAATTCGGTTTTTCACCCCGTCGATCCAGGAACATCTTCGCCTGCTCCAGATACCTTATGTTGCCGGTCACTTCGTAAAGTTTATAAAGCCCGATCTCCACCTCCTGGTGTCCAGGGTAACCCTTGGAGTTCTTCTCTGGTGAGAATTCCTCACAGATCAGGTCAGCAAAACGCTGCATGATTAACACCAGCTTATTCTTTCCTGTTGCACGGTAATAAGCAACCGCCGCTTCCATAAAATGTCCCGCACAATATAACTCATGACCTTCCACCAGATTTTGAAAACGCTTCTCCGGTTCCTTGATCGTGAAATAGGTATTCAGATATCCGTCCTCCTGTTGGGCATCACCAATCAAATTGATTATTTCATCCACCCTCTCCTCAAGCTCCGGATCCGGATGAGCTGCCAAGGAAAACGCGACCGCTTCGATCCACTTTGCAAGATCCGAATCCTGAAATACAACCCCATAAAACTCACCATCATCCTGTTTCGCCGCAATCTTAAAATTCTGGATACAGTGGCTCGTCTCCACTCCTTCAAGTTTGTCATTCAGGATATCCCACTGATAAGGTATGATCACATCCCTAACAAGTTCTATGTATCTATCCCAAAAGCTATCTCTGATCTCAATCTTATTTAATGGAATTATCGTTAATTTACTCATTCTGCTCATGCTTTCCTTTATTCTATAATTTTTCTCTAAGGTTATAGGTGCTATATCACTTTTTGATTAAACGTTTTATCTTATGGATTATATCATACTGCACATTCAGAAATAATGCAAGGAGTTTTTTATAAAAACAGCTTATTTTTTTCCGATTTTTTATTACATATTGCCTTTTTATACTTCTCTCATTCGATTGATTCTACAATCACTGTGGCTATTTCTTATAACAACGCAATGATATAACGTTTTATCTGTACGTTGTACACAGTTTGCAACATTGGTTCCCGGAGAGAGACCGGAAATCCTTTAAATCCGATCCCCCCTCTATTTGGAACCCTGTCTCCAGGTGTATTCTTCTGTTTACCACTTATAATTGCATTTTTTGATCATGATTTCTTTATAACAGTTCCCGGTCTTTTTACTGTAATTTTCGTAGCAATCGTCTTAGACTTTCCACTGTATAGTTTAATTGTTGTATAAATCGTCACCTTACCTGCCTTCACTGCAGTGATTTTACCCTTGTTGTCTACTGTTGCAATCTTTTTATTGCTGGATCTGTAAGTCCTTGTCACAGCACCGATTGCCGGATTTGAGGTCTTATGCTTTAAGGATGGAACCAGCTCCAGCGTAGGTGGAAGGGATAATTCCATCCTTCCAGTCCTTTTGATACTGCCTTCGGCATAAAGAGTAGTCACAGAAGGCTTAACAATTACCTGATTGAGCAGACTGGTGATCGTTTTATTATCTGCTGCCTTTGTCAAAAGAACATAATCCGAGCAATGTAAAATCTCCATGGTTACATAACCCTCTGCATCCACCTGATACCCGGAGCTATAGGGCAGGGTCTCAAGCTTATTTGTCTTGGGATTGTAATGATACAGGTAGATCACGCTGTTCCTGGCATCCAGCAAATTACCTACGTATACTTTTACCGATGCCTGCGATGGCAGCACTCCATCCTGTCCGAAGCTGATCGTCAGGGCTTTCTCTCCACCTGTCAGTAACTGGCTCAGCTTATTCTGATCCTCTGCCTTATACACGGAGAGGGACAGGTTAATATCTGTCAGTGTTTTGCCTGAATCCTGTATATTTTGTCCAACCAGCTTCCAGGAATACAATTCCTGCCCGATTTCACTCTTAACAGAGACCTTTAAGCTAGTGCCATTCTCCTTTGCCACGGTGAGTAATTCCTTCGGCAGCTTTAGAGTGGTATGCTTTAGGTACTCCTCTGTACGCACACTTTCAGGAAGAGTAGCGGTGATATTCAATTCACTGAGCTTATTCGTCTTTATATCGTTAATCACTTTATCCGATACAACGGGGATTTCAATTATCTTACTCTCAGCCACACCATTTTTTAACAGCTGCTCAAGCTGCTTTGCATCATAGCTTGCGTTCAGCTTCATGACACCCTGCTCCGTCGTAACCCGAAGCGTAACCCCGGCCTTTGTTCCATCACCCTTCACTTCTTCCTTCCCTGGGTCCGGTGTTGGTGTTACCGGTTTATCAGGTGCAGGTGTCGGATCTATCGTAGGTACTGCTTCACGGAAGGTAATCAGCTTCACAGTAATTGCAGAATTCTGGTAGCCATCCGCTGCTTGAATCGCTTTAATCACTATTGTTTTTGCCCGGTTAGAGCCTGCTGTGATCCAGAATTCACCCATGTACTTCGTAGAATGAACCGTCGGAGTTGATCCATCCGTGGTGAAGTAAATTGCGGAACCTGTAACCGAAGAAACAAGGGATACCTTAACAGCCGTCCCGTTTGCCAGAGATGATGTATCCGCTGGATCTGTATTTATCACGGGTGCCGGTATCGGTTGAGGTTGTTCTGTGTCTGCTTTCATAAATTGGATTGTTGCAACTGCTGTGCCAGATGTAATTTTACCTTCTACCATCTCAATTGCCTGTATTACCTTAACCTCCCCATCCTGTGAATTAGCCTTGATCAGGAATTCTCCGTTATACTGGACGGAGCTTGCAGTCGGTGCAGTCCCATCCGTGGTATAGTAAATGATTCCTGTCATAGCTGCTCCCGATACAGACGACAGTATACTTACCTTCACCGTCGCATCATTCGCCACCGGTCCAGCCTGGTCGAAGCGAATCACCGGAGCAGGAATCTGGTTATCCTCTGTTTTAGCCTGGAAAATAACTGCTCGTTCCGTAACACTAGATGCTGTATAACCTGGTATAACAGCAATCGCTCTTACGACAAAGGATTCTCCTGCCATATTCGTTGTGCTCAATTGGAACGCTCCCGTGTATTTTAAGGATTCTGTTGTTGGATTCGTTCCATCGGTGGTATAGTAAATCGCTGCTCCTGATACTGTGGCGGCAGTACTGATGGATACCAATACCCCTCTATCATTTGCTACTGCTGTTGTATCTGCAGGATCGGTTACAATCACCGGTGCAGGTGCCTGACCCGGTTCTTCTTCTGTCTTTAAGAAGGTTATCGTCTTTTGGGCTACCTCTGAAGCAGAGTAACCGGGGATTATCTCTACTGCCCTCACTACAAAGGTTTCCCCAGCAGTACTTAAGGTGTTCAGCTGGAATGCTCCGCTGTATTTTGCTGATTCCGCCGTTGGAATCGTCCCGTCGGTTGTATAATAAATTGCCGCTCCGGTTACTGTGGAGGTTGTAGTGATTGTTACATTTACCGTTTCCTTGTTTGGTACAGCACTTTCGTTATCAGCATCTGTTGTAATAACTGGTGTTTGTGCCTTTGTGTTCGTGCTGTTGTATACACGTAAAAGCTCCGCCTCTGTCAATGCACGGTCAAAAATCATGTATTTACTCATGATTACTCCGGTGAGCTGCTCATTACTGTAGCCACTGATACCAATACTGTTATATGGTGCTGATGGATTACTCAGCTTAGCTGCTGCGGGTATTACCACCTCTGCTCCAGTATATTTTACACCGTTAACCGTCAGCAATCCCTGGGCAGAAGCTCCGGTTGTATCAATGGAATAGGCTACTTCGGTCCACTGGTTCAGCGGGAAAAGAGTATTCACCTCTACTCCAAGACTAAAGATCGTATTGGTACCGTTATGAACGACTGTCAGACCCTCCGCTGTGTTTATAAACATACCGTCGCTCGCCCAGTCATTTGCATTCTTGCCCCAGAAGAAAGAGCCTGACATATTACCGGTTCTCTTCACCTTAAATACAATGGTCATCTCCGGATTGATAAGCTGTACGTTACCAGGGAGTTTTATATAATTTGCGCCATTGAATGAGAAGCCCTCTGTTGACCAAGCTCCTTCACTGATTGTTCCGTTCATCGTAGTATCATTTGCTTTATTGGAATAATCCTTCATAGCACCGGACACACCTGATCCATCAAACTTATAATACAGAAGCAGGTTTTCTGGGGTAACCGGTATTCTGTCCGTTAAGGTCACAGGAATAGTGACTGCCTTGGAGGGATCACCCGGTGTGGCTTTTACCGTCAGGCTGCTGGCTGTTTCGCCTTCCGCTACTGACAAATAGCCACTTGAATTGATGGATGTTCCGGCAGAGCCACCCTCTACACTCCATATTACACCCTGTAATGCCGCAGGTGCATTCTTATGTGTAACCACTGCGTTAAACTGGAGTGCCCTGCCTTTTTGGACGGAAGCAGCCAATGGAGTAACTGCAACACTAGTGATTTCAAACACCTGAACCGTTGCTGCTCCAAACTTTTTCGCATCTACCGCAGAGGTTGCCTTCACCGTTAATGTAAGTGCTGTTTCATCCGAAGCAACTGTTAACTCGCCGGTTGTTGCGTTTATACTTGTGCCAGAGGCCACCGCTCCTGTGAGAGACCAGGTTACAGCTTTTGAAATTGTATCACCAATTACCCGAACCGTTTCTGTATACTTCTGCTTCTGGCCTTTTGCAACATAGGAAGGTGATGGTGCAACACTGACGCTTACAATACCCTTCTCATCTTTGGTATTATCGATCTGCGTGCTGATTATCAACAAATCATGTGCTTCGTTATCTTCTACCTGATAGCTTACCTCTGTGAAGGCGTCGCTGTCGGTAATGGTAATGATATCACCCTGTAGAGCATTGTCCACACGCACGTTGTAGGTGCCTGGCTTAAAGCCTCTCAGCTTTACTACACCCGTGTGGGCGATACCTGTCACGTTTTTCAAAGATAACTTGATTGCGTCATAGTTCTCATGAAGCTTTGCAGAGGTATATTGGTCATGAAGCAGCTCCACCTGAACCTTATCCCCAACCACGTTAAGCCGTCTGAATAAGCCATCTTTCGGGGTGATATCATAGGTTCTTGCAGGTGCTTCCTTGGTATAATCCGCTGTGCCGGAGGTCACTTCGCAACCGTAACCGGTTAAGCCAAAGGACGGGTCATTTGGAACCACATCGGAGCTTAGTAATTGAATTCCCGACCAAAGGGAAATATCTGCTTCGGCGCTAGTGGAGTACGGGAAGCCCTGATTCCAGTTGTAGGGATGGGTTGGCTTGATATTGCCCCATACGGTGCCCAGGACACCCTTGCCTGTGGTGGTACTGTTATTCGGGCCTATGTTGATTTCGGGCTGACCGGACTGAATATGAACAAATGGTGACATTTTTGCAGGATACACCATCCTCCACATATCCTGTGAATACTGTCCATTTCCGTTATAATCTCTGGTGCCGGCATCGGCGTAGTTGAAGAACCAGTCGGTATACGCTTTGGCCTGGAGACCTACGGCGTATTGGAACATCCACCAGTCATTACCGGCGGGACGACCTGTTGTCTGAAGGTACCACATCGGAGTCTTACCGATCCAGGCGAGGCATTTATCAACTGTCTGCTGCATTTTCTCTAATCGGTTGGCTGCCGTTGAGAAATTACGCAGGTTGAAGTATGCGCCTTCTTCACCGGTGTTATCCACGGAGAATTCTGAGCCAAATGGATAAGCCTGTCGGGCAATGTTATTGGCTTTTTGAGTGGATGCTTCCTGGATCGCAGTCGCATAATTCGTCAGGCCTTCTGCATTCAATGCCGCTACCATATCTGCCAGGGTCTGCTCACCCATCGCTCCGGTGCCGCCCATAGAAACTTCGATACCGCGTCTGGCAACAATGGCTGCCACACTCAGATACCAGTTCGCCTCATGCTTGAAGGTAGTAATATCAGGATAGCGTTTTGCAATTTGATACATCGAGAAGAATTGGTTGTATACACGTGCGTAATTATAAACACGCTCAACCTTGTTCACTGGGTCTGAGCCGTAGCCCCAGCCACCAGTGTTGTTACAGCAGTGCACGCAGAGGTAGCCTTCCAGGGCACTCCCAAAGGGCTGAACCTGATATTGATAAACGTGCTCAACCAGATTTGTATCCAGTACATCTATCTCACGCTTAACTGGTAAATAAATGTTCTTTGCTGCTAAAAAGTCAGGTGCGTCATAATACTGCTCATAATCCGAGTTACTGCAATAGAAGCCATTCCCGGAATGAACACTTGCGACACCAGTAACATTATCCATTTCCAAAAAAGCATATTTGTGCTTGCTGGCAAACGTCTTAAGCTGAGAGTCCGGTCCTGCAAGGATTGCCTCCGTGCGTGCGTCGGAAAGCCAGAGCTCATCAACAATGAAATCAGCGCGCCGCTGAATCGCATCCTTAAGCGGCTCCATAATCCAGAACTGCAGAACTGTCTTTTTCCCTCCGTCATAGATCACAGTAATGTCATTACGGCCAAGCTTTTTAAATTCAATGTTGTAGATATTATGGGTATCTTTACTCTTCTCTGCATTCTTTGTAATGACTGCCATGGTCGCCGGATTAAATACTGCTGGTGCCGGGGGATTCGGTGTTGTATCCATAACACTTTCAATATTCTTGATGGTGCGCAGGTCAACCTCGGCGGTATTATCCATCGGCATAACCATGCCGGGCTTAACAACAGGTGCAATTAACCCCTGCTCTTCGAGAATATCATTTATTCCAAGATAATCACTGGTCTTGAAGATACGGAAGGAAAGCGTCTTCTCATCACCTGCGCCAAGGGTCAGGCTTGTGCTTGGAAGATATCCCTGGTTAAAGTTTCCATTTGTTGTATCTGCTGCAATGCCGGAGCTGTATAGAAAGAATTCCTCAGGCATATTGGTATAGTAGTCCTGCGTGGAAATAAAGCGCCGATACTCCAGCTTAGCATCGGTGGAGGAATCCGGGATGAAAACCAGCTTATCACCACCGCCCCCGCCTCGTTCAACAGAAAGGTAGGAGCTATTGTAGGAAACATAGTTGGACGCATGGGTGGTATAGTTTTCATAGGGCGAATCTGCCTGCCAATGCGCATTCCACGTGATAGGCAGTGAAATATCCTGGAAGGTAATGGAATCCTTGCCCGTATTCTTAATATGAATGTCAAACTGAACATAATCACCGGATTTCGGATCAGTTTTCAAAGAATACGCCTCATTGACCGTAAAATCTTTGATACCGGCGCTATTGGCTGACGGTTTCGTGTAGCTGACGTTGATCTTTTTCTCCTCTTCATTCAGGCTCATCTCTCGGCTGTCACCAGACTTCCCGGTGCTGGCTGTTGCAATCGCGCCAGTGCCGACCTGATACTTAAATTTCAGTTCTCCGAGATATCTGTTAATGCCCATCTCAACACGAATCTGATCTTCATTCGAAACAAAGTTCATATTTGTGTTTACACCGTTATTCACATATAAACCTTTGATATTACCCTGGCTTCCTGAGGTCAGGGTAAAGGTGTTGTTTGCTATGGTATAGTTATAGTCCTGGCTTCCGATTCCCACCAGGTTGAAGTGAACATTGGCACTGCCCTGGGGTGTCCACATTCCGCAATAACCAATGCTAAATGCATTACCTAACGGCTTGTTAACGATGATATTGGTAATCTGGGCTTCATTTGCAACCCTCCAATAAGCAAATCCGTACCGCTTAACCGTGATCAGGTCGCCCTTGACAATGACACGCAGATTGTACCATGTTCCTGCACTAACACCAGCAGAACCGGTATGCAGCACCGTATCCATACCATTTACCACCTTACCTACCGTAATATTATTAGAACTGCCCACGGTTTGCTTTACATAGTAGTAATTCAGGTAATCCTGATAACGGAATACAACTGCGCCGCTGGTTGCGCCTGTATTTATACGCATACCGATGGTATAGTCAATATCCGAATACTTACCGCCATTATAGATTGCAAAATTGTCACTCGCTTTGGTTGAAGAGGTTAATCTGTAGTAAGTGCTCCAGGAGCCGATGTGCAAGGCTTCCGCCGCGGAGTAGATATTCCAGCCGGTGCTTCCAGGATTAAAGGTCAAGCCTGCGTTTGTGCTCATCACTGGTGCTGTGGTCTGGTTTGTGATGGTTCTCCAATTACCGGTACTGGTCCAGTCACTCAGCGTGACATTATTGGCATAGGTTGCTGCGGTTACCGGGTCAAGCTTAAAAGTATTGTAATAGCCGTTAATCGGGCGAGCAGTCTCAAGCTGGAATTCTGACAGCTCTACCGTGTAGCTGGTAAACTTACTTGGATTTTGCTCTGCAAAAACTTTAACCGTCAGTGTCTTCGCCGTCTCATTCAAATCCACCATAAGTGCGCCAAAGGAATTAATGGAGGTAGAAGCACTACCCGCACCTGTAACCTCCCAAAGCAGTCCTTTCGCTTCACTTGGAATATTGCTTCCATTCACAGCTGCACTAAACACACTGGTTCTACCTTTTTGCACGGCTTCCACTGGAGGTGTCAGGGTCACACCGGTGATGTAATATACGGATACGGCTGCCGATGCGGTCTTTGTGGCGTCCAGCTTTGACTTTGCCGTTACTGTCAGCGAGCTTGCTGTTTCAGCTGCACCAACTGACAATAATCCATCCTTACTGATCGTAGAATCACTACCGCCTGTCACCGTCCAGTTTACCGCCTGATCATCGCCTCCGACGGTAACCACATCAGCTGTAAAAGCCTGTGTTCCTCCGGTGGTGATGGCCGCCAGCTGGGGCGTAACATTCACACTGACAACCGCCGGGTCTCTGGTGACCGTTACACTCGTCTTTCCAGTTTTCGAATAATCGACCGTGGATGCCGCAGTCACGGTGAGTACCTCTTTGTCTTCATCAGCCGCAACGGTCAGAAGACCATTCTGGGTGATACTGGATTTGGTGCTGTTTACTGACCATTCAACCGTTTTAGGAACACTACCCTCTCCCACAGTAACATTCGCTGAAAATTGTTGTGTCATAGCCAGGTTCACGCTTGGCTTGGAAGGGCTGACAGTAACTGAGGTTACAATGCCTGAAACAGCCACCAGCTCATGTTGCGCAGCACTTAACGCAGCTGTAGCAGCAGCTACTTCCGCTGCACTTGCAGTTGGTTTTTTCAGAACAAGTTTTGCCGCTCTGATGGCACTTCTCAAAAGATCCATAGAGCCCGGTGTATAATAGGCCTCATTTCTGCCCATGGCAGAGAGAATCCCTTCGTTTAATCCGGATTTATAGGGATCCAGTCTACCCTGATATACCTCCGTAGCCTCGCTCTCTGTGAGCTTGCGGTTGAAGATCATGTATTTGTTAAGTCTTATGTTATTCATCCATTCATCCGGTCCCCAGACATTAGCACCGATTGCATAGGTGGTGGTGGCGTCTTTTGTCATGGCACTCTGGGCTACCGCTGTACTGGTTACAGCCCCGTTCTTCATGATGAAGCCTGTTGCCGCAGCCGTGCGGGCATCTACCGAATAAGCAAATTCTACGGCAGCCGTTGTATTCGGAAACATATCATTGTAACTGCTGCCAAGCCTTGCCGCAGCGCCTACACCATTATGAAAGACATTGGTAGCATTATTAATCCACAAGCCATTCCCTGACCAGCCGCTTCTTCCGCAGAAGAACACCTGATTGTTGCTCATGCTGCCAGTTCGCGTCCCTCTGAAAATGATCGTCATCTGTTGATTGACCAGGCTTGCACTTGCGGGCAGCGAAATCCAGTTGCTGTTTGCAGCCAGGAAGTTAAAGCCTCCGCTGGTCCACTGTGATGCGTTCACAGTGCCCTTGATATTGGTATCAAGACCCTGTGGGGAATAATCCTTTAAGAAGGAATTATCGGGTCCCTTTTCATTGGTATCAAATATGTAATGTAAGAGTAAATCATTCTTACTAAGTGCCATACTAAAAGGCAAATCCTGTACCGTTATTACTGCCGTACCCAATTTCGAACTATCCTGCTTCGATCTTGCGGTCACTGTCAGTGCCTTACTGCCCTCGATATCAGCTACTTTTAGCAGTCCGCCTGCAGATATTGTAGTATCTGCATCTGTACTGCCGCTAACCTCCCAGATAACCTCTGTAGAGGCATTACTCCCTCCCATGGTAGCTCCCAGCTGTAACGTATTACCCAGTACTACAGGAGCCGCACCCGTTATGACGACATCACCGGCATCTGCCATAACAGAAGCAGGAAAGCTGGTCAATACCAGAACAACTGCCAAAAACACACATAGAAACCTTTTTTTCAACATTTCATACCCTCTCTTTCATTAATAACTGATGTTACTTTTTAAAGAATGTCATATGATATCCACACTACTCTCCTTTCTCCTTAAAATTGTCATAGGTAATTGCGAAACTCATTAACTGAAGTTATTGTATACACAAAACAAATATTGTTTCGAAGCGGAAGCTAAGCCCGAAGGTAGCGCTGGAGCGAAGAAATAGCATTTGTTGTGTATACAATTATAAAAACTATATAGTTTCGCAATTGCCTATAAGATTGTCCCAATTAATTTTGTTTTTTTACTCATATAATTTTTCTCCAGTAACTAAAGGGAGAAAAATTGATATAAAAGCAATGCCCCATACAATTCTGTCCTGTCCTATTATAACATAAGTTATGATAAAACGTTTAATCTTTTTTACTACATATTTCACAATCTTTTTTAGTTATTTTATCCATATACTATATTCAAAAACCAATATACGTAGTGGCTTTTTACTTACATCGAATTATTTTTAAGTTATAACCACATATTTCAGATTCATCACTGTATATTTGCAACTTGTTTTATACTCATATTTCTTTGTTTTTACTCAATCTATAGGTTAAACGTTTATTCATATGTATTAAAATTCATCTGAGCAGAACAAAAAAAGTGATTGTTTCCTATTTCTCGAAACAATCACTCTATCTTTTATGATTTTAGGATTCATAGAATGCAATTCACCGAATCCCTCTTAATCAACTCACATTTAACATGGTTCTTATGATCAATCTGAAAGTTCTCATCCTCCAGTTTATTGATTATCAGCTCTGCTGCCTGACGTCCGATATCGCTCAACGGGATCGCCATTGTAGTCAATGCCGGAAGAAAAGCTGTACAGATTTCCCGGTTATCGAATCCTACCAAAGCCAAATCTTTTCCGATTTGTATGTTATTCCCATGGGCGTAATCATAGACACCGGCGGCCATCTCATCATTCATCGCAAAGATTGCAGTCACACCCTTTTTCATCAGAATATCAGCTGCTTCCCGTCCCTTTTCCCTGGACCAGTCACCATCAAAGATCAAATCGGGGTTGCACAGAATTCCATTGTCATAAAGCGCTCTCTGATACCCCTTGAATCGGGCAGTCGTATGCATACTTATTTTTTCACCCATAATGAGGCCTATCTTTGTATGCCCCTTCTCAATCATTTCAACCGTAGCATCATAAGCTGCCTTTTCATCATCATATGTTACAGAGGGTACCTTCTCGTCCTTGGAAAATCCATAGGCCAAAACAATTGGAATGTTCTCCAGCTGAGGCAGGAAATTAATTTCATGACTATGAGCGCAAATATAGATGATGCCTGCAACCTGAGCACTTTTCATGACATGAAATTCCTCATGTACCTGGCTGACATATTGCTCGCTATGATAAAATTTATTATCGTATTTTTTATAAAGTCTTAGATTACCCAGAATAAATGTGTAATTATTTTCTTCCAGGTATTCATGAATTCCGTCAATGATCCCAACACAGTTAAATACAGTGAGATCTTCAGTGATAATGCCAATCACCTTGGTCTTGCGCTGCTTCAGGTTCTTGGCCATCAGATTGGGGACATAATTCATCTCTTTTGCAATTTTGAGAATTCGTTCCCTGGTCTCATCCCCGACCCGGCCTTTTCCATTAAAAATATTTGATACTGTCGCGATGGACACGCCACACGCATCTGCTACCTCTTTAATATTTGCCATCTTCTCACCTCAGCCATAACTCAATTCCAACTTTACAACTATCTTTCTCTGACAGGAGCCCGGAAAAAGATTCGCTACCGTGAACCTAACCCTTTTATTCCTTTGATTACTCAGTCTCTTATCAAACGGCGGATCCTAGGATGCTTTGATTTCTGTACTCATGCAGTTCAATCGCCACTCTAGTATACCTTTACAATTTCATTAAGTCAAGTTAACGAGAAGGCTCTCAGCCTTAAAGGGTAAAATGAAATAGGCGTATTGCAAAACCAAAGTCATACACTGGTTTTGCAACACGCCTTTCTTGGTACTGAAGTAAGAAGCTGGAGCAGCTCCCTACCTTTCATATAGTTCAACCCTCGATAAAATGCCCACAGATCTTAAGCCATAGCTTTCACTCCATTCGCTGCCTGTGGTACGATAGGAATCCGGTCCATACCACATGTATTCCTCATTGCA
>JAEWMZ010000351.1 GCA_023392995.1 Bacillota bacterium | reverse complement strand
GGCTTTCTTCTCAAGGAGGTGAGAATATGCTCAAAATCGGAGATTTTTCTGCATTATCAAAGATTAGTATTTTTATGCTTCGGAACTACAATGAAATTGGATTGCTTATTCCAGCGCATATTGACGAAGCTACAGGCTACCGTTATTACAGTGAAGAACAGCTCCCTATCGCTAATCGCATACAAGCACTAAAAAGCATGGGGCTTGGGTTATCTATTATTAAGGACATCTTATCAGAGTACAATAATGAAGATAGCCTGAAACGATACCTGTCCCTACAAGCGGCTCAAAAGCAGGAAGATATTGAAACAATGCAAAAGCAATTGCTGTTGCTTCAAACCACCATCAAAGGTCTTGACAAGAGTTCCTATATTTCCAGATTTAACATTGCCATTAAGCAACTTCCCAAAAGAAATGTAATAAGCTATCGCAATACGATTGCCGCCTATAATCAGGAGGGTATTTTATGGAGGAAATTAGCGGAGGAAATTAGCGAGCAAGATATTCAGTTCGCTAATCCAAGTTATAACATTGCAATCTTCCATAATGAAGGATTTGTTGAGCATGGAATTGATGTAGAAGTTCAGAAAGCCGTTGTGGGCAAATATAAAGGTACAGAGACCGTGAAATTCAAAAGTGTTCCCGCAATTACTGCCGCAACATTGACATATAAAGGTGGCTATATTCAACTTAGCGAAGCAAATCAATCAATTGCAAATTGGATTTCTGAAAACGGTTACGAATTTGATGGTTCAATATTCAACATTTATCATGTTTCCCCTGAAACCGAACCCAATCCAGAAAATCTAATCACAGAAGTATGCTTTCCCATCAGAAACAAGTAGTTTAATCCTTTTATCGCTGCTGAAAAGGCAGCGATTTTTATTGCAAAAAATCCGTCTAGACCTATTGACTCTAGCACTGTGCGATACTGTACGCTTAGATCAAAGAGAAAAGGAGGTATAGATTTGGAAGCAATTTCAGTTAGCAATCTATCAAAAGAATATGCAAGCGGTAAAAAGGCGCTTGACAATGTAAGCGTTTCGGTTTCAGCAGGAGAAATATTTTCTTTGTTGGGGCCGAACGGAGCGGGCAAATCAACATTAATTAATATCCTGACTACGTTCCTAAAACCCACAAGTGGGCAGGTATCCGTTCTAGGTCATGATGTACAAACAGAACAGAAAGCTGTTCGTGCCCATATTGCCTGTGTTGCCCAAAAGGTATCCATCGACAATCATTTGTCCCTGCGAGAAAATATGCTATTTCAGAGCCGACTTTACAAGTTGGACAAAATGACCGCTGCCAAACGCATGGAAACTCTCATTGCTGCATTTGGCTTAAAGGAATATGAAAAGCACAAGGTGACAGCATACTCCGGAGGTGTAAAACGGCGGTTGGATATTGCCATGAGTATGATGTCATATCCCAAAATTCTATTTTTGGACGAGCCAACGGTTGGAATGGATATTGAATCCCGAAAAGCCATGTGGGAAGTCGTTAAAACAATTAAAGCTGAATTCGGTACGACTGTTTTTTTGACAACACACTATTTGGAAGAAGCAGATATGCTGAGTGATACTGTATGTATCATGAAGAACGGACGTGAACTGGTACAGGATACACCGGAACGCTTGCGCAAACATACCCGCAGAAATATGATTCGTATTGATTTGGATAATTCCCTAAAACCGCAGGAGCTGGAATCGGAGATTTTAACTTTGCCGTTTATCAAGGGCATAAGATGCGAGCAAAATACTATTTATGCAAATGCACATGATGCAAAAAAGGATTTTTATACTCTGAATCAATTCTTATCAGACAAACAAATCCCTTACTCATCAATTGGAGTTGTAACGCCTAGTCTTGATGACATCTTCCTGTCTCTTACACAACGAAATGAGGAGGGCGTTCGCAATGCAAACTTATAACCTTTTTTGGAGAAGTGTGAAGTGGCGCTTTCAAAATCCGGTAACAATTATTATGACATTAGTACAGCCGCTTATATGGCTTCTGCTATTTAGCACCATATTTAGTGGTAGTAAGTTCGAAGAAAATTACACGGCATTTATCTTGCCCGGCATCTTAGTTATGGGAGTCCTGTCTAGCTCCGGTGTAAGTGGAATTGCCAACTATTCATTAAAAACAGAGGGAAGCTTTTACCGAATTATGATTTCACCGGTTAAAAGAAGCTCAATTATACTGGCTCATATTTTAGATGCTGCTGTCCTGTCATTTATCCAAATTATAATTTTAGCGGGTATCGCTTTTCTTATGTCTGTTCGAATTGCATCGGGGATAAGCGGGGTGCTGATTATGGCTGTATTATTATTCCTGACGGTTGCATTTGTGGCAGCGTTGTCTTATAGCATCAGCCTTACACTGCCAGATGAAAATTCCTTTATAGCCCTTATAAACACTTTTACTTTACCATTGTTCTTTGTCAGTTCAGCGTTAATACCTTTTGAACAACTTCAGGGCGGATTCCGAATTGCAGCAATGATTAATCCATTTACGCATGTTATCAATAGCCTTAGAATGTTATCACAAAGCACAACAATTGATTGGTATCAGTTACTTTCTACAGGAGGACTTCTCCTTGTCTTAGGTGCAATCAGCTTTATTATGGCGGTTCATTCTTTAAACAAAGATAGCCATTAAAATGAGTATGGTGTTTTTTAGTCACAACTACGGCGAATTCAACTAAAATGCAGCAGATAGCGCAAAATAAAGAGGTAGCATGTTCAATTCATTTCAAGGGGGCTGGAAATGGAATTGGCGAAAATTGGGGTGGTTTTATACCCGAAAAACGCTGAGCTACGGACTAAGCTTCGTAAAGTATTTGTCCTCATCGATTTTAATTGTACGCTATGTTTCTCTTGACAATATATACCATACTCACTATACTGAATATATATTCAGTGAAAAGAGGTTCAGTATATGGGCATTCGAGATGATCAAAGAGAAAAAAGGTATTGGGAGATTCTTTCAGTAGCGCTTGATTTGTTCATAAAAAAAGGCTATGCGGCAACAAAAGTCACGGACATTGCCAAGTCGGTTGGCATGAGTACGGGGCTTTTGTTTCATTATTTTAAGTCTAAGGAAGCACTTTATGAGGAACTGATTAAAATCGGAATTTCTGGCCCGACTAATGCTCTGCCGACAGAAGATGACGAGCCGTTATCCTATTTGCGAAACACCGCAGAATCCATATTTAGTGGTTTGAAAGAACACCCTTTTGCGGCCAAAATGTTTGTTTTGATGGGTCAGGTATATTACACCGGATCTGCGCCTCAATCGCTTAAAGACGATGTTATGGCACTGGATATTTACACTTCCACTATAGATTTAATGAGTCGCGGTCAGCGGCAAGGTGTGATTCGTGATGGTGATCCTTACGCATTAAGTATTGCCTATTGGAGTGCTATTCAAGGTATCTGTGAGCAAATGGCAGTGTTGCCGGACGCACCATGCCCTAAAGGTGAGTGGATTGCGGATATGTTCAGGAGACAGAGTAGCGAATTAATGAAAGGCAGCGAAAGTGACCGTAGCTAAGCCCGATAAACAATCGGAAAATTAATTTGCAAAAATAAGCGAAAGCATTAGATAGTAATAAAGAAGACTGGGAGAAGATGAGAATGATATTGGATAACCGAACGATAATTAAGTTTTTAGTGTGTACCTTTTTTCTTACTTATTTATCATAAGGCATAATAATAGCAGCAGGCAGAGTCGGGGTCCACCTTCTCCCGAATGAAGAAGGGATAGTGCGATGAAAACATTGATTGTATATTCCACAAAATCCGGCGCAAGCCGGGAATGCGCGGAATTGTTGGCTTCTAGCATAAAAGATTGTTCTCTTTGTGATTTGACCAAGCAAGTGCCGGGAATAGAACGATTTGATTTGGTGATTTTAGGTTCGGGTGTGAGAATGGGGAAGATCTATAAGCCGATGAAAGATTTTATTAAGAAAAACATAGAAGTACTCCCCTCTAAGAAAACCGCAGTTTTCTTATGCAATTCTTATCCGGATACATTTAAAAAAGTAATTGAAAAAAATATACCTCAAGAACTGATTGATAGCGCTGTATGCATAGAATCTTTTGGAGGTATTCCGCCTTTTACATCGCCCAAAAACCAAGATTGGCTGTTGTTTGAGCATGTAAACCGACTAATTCAGGCAGTCGCTTCAGAGTAGCGAGGTACATAGTATGATGAATACATATTCCAACATAAAAATCGCCTATTATTCTGGCACCGGCGGTACAGAATTAGCGGCAAAGAGTTTCCAAAGCCGATTAGAAACTGAGGGCTGTATATGCACCATTGAAAAGATAACCGATGGAATGGATCATGACCAATGTGACCATGATTTGCTTTTCTTGCTGTTTCCGGTCCATGCTTTCAATGCACCAGATGCAGTTTACAAGTGG
>JAEWMZ010000378.1 GCA_023392995.1 Bacillota bacterium | reverse complement strand
TTTTTTGTTGCCAGCGGTACAGCCACAGTAGAAACCGGTTCCAACCTGACAGCAGTTGGCGGCAACGGAGAGACTGGAGGCGGCGTAGGCTTGAGGGCTTATGGCTATACTGGCGTAGGGAATACCGTTACTATTGCTGATAGTGCAGGAGATGTCTACATACGCGGCGGGCAGGGTGCGACAGAGCAAAGAGCATCTATTATGGGTTCCGCTGTATATATCCGCACAGGTAATGTTGGAAGTATATTAAAGGAAGCTACTGCGAGTGGGTTCCATATTAAGAATTTGGCAGCCGGAGACGATGTATACCGAGTCAGTGCAAGTGCCAATCCGGCAGCAGAGGTTACGATTCATTGTGTTGTTGGAGCTGATACATCCTCGGAGTATACCTATCGCTCCAAAGCAGATCAAAATGGGACAGCATATCTTTGGCTTCCTGCGGGAGCCAGGGTTCTCAAGGCTGATAATTATCTTGACACCAGCGTAACAGTAGCAACCGACAATACGAGTACAGCTGAAATGAAGGTGCGCCCGGTTATTTCTGTTCCAACAGCGGAAGCGGGTGAGGAATACATCGATGTTACGGATGTAACAAGTGGTGCACAGCTAAAGCTTTACACTTCAAATGGTGATTTTGTAACTAGTACCTATAAAGATATGGGGAACGGAACTTATCGATTTGAAAATATATTACCTTCTCCACTATTATACTATGTAATTCAGTCAATTGATGGAGTCGATAGTGCCAATACGCCATTTTTGAATACCAGCTTCCGGGTTCCTGTTGCAACGGGAGGAGAGGGCTATGTGGATGTTACGAATGTATCATCGGCTGCCACAATCCGTTTATATAAAGTATTAAACGGAACAACCACCTTACTATCAGATGCACCGGTGAGCACTGGTAATGGAGCCTATCGTTTCGAAAATATAATACCAGAGCGGGCGCAATATTATGTAACTCAATATGCAAACACCCTGGAAAGTACAAATTCGGCCTTTGTGAGTTTAAGTCTGCCAACGCCGTCCATCACCGGAGGAAATAAACAGGTAATGGTTAGCAAGGTTTATCCAGGTGCAACGCTGACTCTGTATAACTTCGAAGGCATTGTGTTAAAGCAAGAGGACAATGTGACAACTGACACATATCAATTTAACGAGGTTACTCCTGGTGCTGGTTATTATGTGCAGCAGACAATAAATGGCGTGGTGAGTCTGATCTCCAATTATGTGAGAGTATATGCTACTGCACCTAAGTTTGTAGGAGGAAGCCAGAGCATTACAGTGAATCAATATCCAAGCATTACGGATCTTCGGGATCAATTATATGTCAGTGATCTTGATGTGGCACAGACTCTGACTTGGACTGTCATCAGCGAACCAAGCAACGGTACCTTGACCGGATTTCCGGTAACGGCTAGTACAAATGAAGCAGGAGGAATATCTGCAACGACAGGAAGTACGGATATCAGAATTCCCAGCGCGGTAGGATACAGACCGAATACCGGGTACACCGGTGAGGATAGCTTTACAATTGAAGTCAGTGATGGTACAGCAACAGATACCAGAGTTATTCATGTTGGTGTTAATCTGACAGCCGGGCAGGAGGTAACGGTAAATCATTCCGATGAACTGGAGGCGGCTATCAACAATCCGGCAGTTGGAACGATCAATCTGAAAGCAGATACTGTTTATCAGATTAGCGGAGCAGAGATAAACAGAAGCTTGACGATAAACGGCAACGGAGCAGTGATCGAGGCTATCGCTGGTGTTGGACGTAGCTTTGACAATCAGACCATTTATCATCTTGGTATGCCGGATGGAAATGGTAATCGCAGATATCGCGGAAATCTATTCTGGTATATCAAGGAGGGCGGAAGCCTTACAGTAAAAGACCTGACCTTGAAAAATACAGCAAGTTCCGAGAATGCGCAGGGGCTAACTGGTATTTTTGCAGCAATATTATTAAACGATGCATCTAATCTCTCCCTTTCCGAGGTGGCTTTTGAGAATTTCTGGTTTAAAAACAGCAAGCTTGCTGAGCAGAACAATCTTTATACGGCACAAGGGCTTTATAGCTCTTATTCGGACATGAGTTATGGTGTTTATGCTGATTATAACTTTACCGGTAATATTAACGTAAGCAGCTCTACCTTTGGCAGTACGAATGCTTTCCGGGATGCAGTCCATGTCTATAATGGAAACAGTGTCAGCGTGGATCGCAGTACCTTTGTGGGGACAGCGTATCCGGAACGTTTAAGAGAAGCAGACAGCTTTGAATACGGTATCTACTTATATGGAGGTAATTGTTCCGTAACCAATAACAATATTCGTGGTTACGATAGTTGGAAGATTACCGGCTATGCAAGTGGAGGAATTGCTCTAATCCCCTACAAGAACGTCAATGCCTTTATTGAAAATAATACTCTGGAAGAAAATGATAAAGGCATGGATTTCACCGGAGGCTGGAAAGCATTAAATCCGGCTCCAAGAGTTACAATTAACGATATTGAACTGGAAACCGGTGAAGACGGCTTTTTAGTTGGTGAAAGTTTGAAGACCTCCAATAGCATAAGCGGAAACTTAACTTCAAATATTTATATAAAACTGGATCAAGACGACGATGATAATGCATTTGTGTACTATTCTCCGTTCTTATCAGTTGATGGAACTAATAAAATAAAGCCCAGATTGAATTTTTCTCAGACAGCAGCTGCAGTACAGCTGATCGCTTCTGCAACAACCATTGAAGTTCAAAAGTCTGAGGATGCGGGACAGAGCTGGACAACAGCTTCTCTGGAAGAAGCCTTAAATAACAGCTCAACCTCAGCGCAGATTCAGCTTGAAGAGAATAAGACCTATGTATTTCGTGTGAAAATGACACACAATAATAATCAGACACCGAATGCTACAGTAACCGGGTACTCTGATGCAGTAAACTATGGAACACTTAGTAACGATGCAGGCATCGAAAGCATATTATCAACACCAATAACAGAAGGTGCTGGAGCAGGAACAAGGTTAGAGCCCAGAGCATTGAGCATCGACGTGGAGCATAGTGTCACAACCGTAGCGCTTTCGGATTTTGTAAAAAGCGATACCGGTGCAGTTATAACCTTTTATGGTACAGATAGCAGCTTTGACACTCCAGCCTCCGGTAATGTAGCACTGGTTTCCGGAGGGAATACAATCGTATACTTTAAGATAACTGCGCGAGACGCAAGTACGATAAAGTATTATTCCGTGACGATCAAGCGTGGGGCAGCACCAATGACACCGATACCAACACCAACGGTAACACCGACGCCAACGGTAACACCAACACCAACACCAACAGTAACACCAACGCCGACGCCAGATCCAGTACGTCCAACCCCAACTCCGGATTCAGTAACGTCGGTGACACCTGCTCCGGGAACCGCTGAAAAGGTGGAGCAGATCACAGTTGATGTAAAACAGGGAGATACCAATAACACGGTAGCTCAGATTAGCATCACCAGAACAACCCATTCAGACGGTACAAAATCAGATGCGGTAACCTATCAGCAGCAGAAGGCAAAGGAAACCATTGATAAATTGAAGGAAAAAGGAGAGGATGTAGCCAGAATTTTGATACCTGCCCCAAGTACGGAGTTAACAAAAACACAGGTGACAGTGCCGTCTGCTTCCTTGAACACATTGTCCGAGGGACAAGTGAGCTTGCAAATTGATACGGAGGCGGCGAAGATTGACATTCCAAAGACTTCGCTAAATCAGGCAAATGAAAAGATGAAGGAGGATTTGTTCTTTAAGCTGGTGCCAATTAAAGAGGCGGAAGCAAAGCGTGAGGTTACGCAGCGTGCAGTTATTGAAGTTGGAGTGATCAGTAACGATCAGAATTCAAATGTTTCAGCATTAGGTACTCCAATGACGATTGAGACGAATATGCCGTCATCCGATGTAGATATAACTTTACCGTTATCAGGTATCAGCATACCGACTGATATGTCTGAGCGGGAAGCATTTTTAAACCAGTTAGCGGTATATATTGAGCATAGTGATGGAGAGAAAGAATTAGTTAAGGGAGAAATTGTGGAATATAGACCCGGCGTACTTGGTATCAGGTTCCATATTACGAAATTCAGTACCTTTACTATTGTAAAGCTGGAGAAATCCTCCGATTGCACTGTGACCAAGGTCATTGCACCTGCAAAGGCCACTCTTAAAGGCAGTAAGATTGCTGCGTCTGTAGAGAATGCAAAAAAGAGCCTTACGGTAAAAGTGACCGTAAGTAATAAAGCTTCCTGGAAGCTGTATTCGGATAAAGCCTGCAGCAGGGAGATAAAGAATAATAAGCTCTCGCTAAAGGTTGGCACAAACATAGCATATCTCAAGGTAACGGCAGAGGACGGAAAGACCACCAGGATCTATACGGTGACAATAACTCGTCAGGAGCTGCCCAAGCAGTTAATTATTATAGCTAACAAATATGATTTTGCCGATGCCTTTGTCGGAGGTGTACCTGCCCTTCAAAGCGGCGGAGAAGTCATCACTGCCGGTATTGCACCGGAGGATGCAAAAAAACTGGTAGACTATATAAAGAAAAACTATACGAAGCAGGATAAGATGTATATTCTTGGACTGGAGAAGGCAGTGAATAAGGATGTGGAAAAATTGCTTAAGAAGGAAGGCTATACGGATGTAATTCGAATCGGTGGCAAGGATAAATATGAGACGGCTAAGAAGACAGCGGGAATTGTGAAGCTCTCAGAAAAAGTCCGTGTCGTGCTGGTGAATGGTACAGTGAAGCCAGAGGATGCAGAGAGCATTCAGAAAATCTGTGCGGAAAAAGGATATCCCATTCTGCTGGTACAGAAAAATAACCTGACCGATTCTACACTGGAAGCTTTGAAGGAAATTAAGCCTGTGCGGGTATATATCCTTGGTAGTCAAGCCACCATCAGTAAAACTGTGGCAGATCAAGTAAGCCAGGCTCTTAAACTGAAGAGCAGCAGTGTGATCCGAATTAAAACAGGCAAAGAAATTAAGTAGTAGCAAGGTAAGTGGTAATATCCACATGCTTTGCTTGATAAAAAACGCAGTATGGTGTTCGTATATTTACACGATACAAGGTAGCTGCAGATGAAATTGTGTTTCATGATTTAATCATAGGCTATAACGAAAAATCCCTCTTTGAATCTGGTAATATCTAGAATCAGAGAGGGATTTTTTGATAGAGCTTCGTTTAGAGCAAATGTCAGCGCAGTGTAGAGAGTTGCTTCAAAATCCGTCCTGCTATCCAGGTGGTAAGCCCTTTGTAATAAAAAAACTCACCTTTTTGTTATTCATAGAGTATTCAAGCTACTATATAACGAAAAGGTGATTTTATTGTTATTGTAAACTACCAGAAAGCGGCTTAGTTACAAAGGTTATTTAAATCGGAATAGAAGTTGGGATATGAGATATTAACGCACTCGGCTTCCTGGATCTGCATCTCACCTTCAGCAATCAGGCTTGCAATTGCGAAGGACATAGCGATACGGTGATCGGCCTTGCTTTCAATCGTAGTGCCCTGAAGAGGTTTTCCGCCGTTGATAATCATGCCATCCTCTGTTGCCGTAACATCCGCACCCATTTCTGAAAGGTTCTTGACCATTACATCAATTCGGTTGGACTCTTTCACCTTTAATTCGGCGGCATCTTTAATTACAGTCTGACCCTTTGCAGCGCAGGCTAGTATTGCTATGATCGGTATTTCGTCAATCAGAGTAGGGATGATATCTCCACCGATTTCTATACCCTTTAATTCACTGGTTTTAACAACAAGATCGGCTACCGGTTCGCCACCCTGATCAATTACGTTCTCTAACGTAATATTTCCGCCCATTTGACGGCATACACGAAGGATACCGTCCCGGGTGGGGTTAATACCGACATTCTTAATTACAAGCTCTGAATTTGGAACAATTAAAGCAGCTGCAATAAAGTAGGCAGCAGAGGAAATGTCTCCGGGAACATTAATTTTTTGTCCAACAAGCTTGGGCTCGGGAAGAATGGTTGCCGTATTTTCCTGAGAAATGATTGTTGCACCAAACTGTGTTAACATCAGCTCCGTATGGTTTCTGGAAAGAGAAGGCTCTGTTACAGAAGTTTCACCTTCCGCATACATTCCTGCAAGTAAGACACAGGATTTGATCTGAGCTGAGGCAACGGGTGAAAGATAATGAATACCCTTTAGCTTGGAAGTTCGTTGTCCCTTGGAATTAATGGCAAGAGGTGCACAGCCCTTATCCCCAAGACTTTGGATGTCAGCACCCATCATAGTTAAAGGAGTAATAATACGACCCATGGGTCTTTTTTGAATCGAAGAGTCTCCGTTTAAGGTGGAGTCAAAGGTTTGACCGCTTAAAATACCGGAGATTAAGCGCATTGTTGTACCGCTGTTGCCGACATCAAGGAGCTGAGAAGGCTTTGTTAAACCATGTAACCCTTTTCCATAGATAAGTACGGAGTCTGTAGAGGTATCATTCTTTATGTCGATGCCCAGCTGCTGAAAACAATGAATGGTCGATAAGCAGTCAGCGCCTTGCAAAAAGTTGGTAACCTCCGTGGTACCCTTCGCTAAGGCACCGAACATGACAGCACGATGAGATATTGATTTGTCGCCAGGGATTGTGACAATCCCTTTCAGAGAACTTTTTTTATGAAAATTCATGGATATGGTCTCCTTGTATAAAAAGTATAGTCCGTTGAGTACTGCAGCTGAAAAATCCGTATTTAACCGCGGATAACAGAACCAATATAAAGCTAATTCAATATAAAGCTAATTCAATATAAAGCTAAGCCAATATATAGCTAAGCCAGTATCTATCTAATTCAGTATAAAGTTAACAGTATAAAGCAAAACCATTATAAAGATAACGATGAATATCAATATGGTAATATCCATCGTTATGATTATTATTTATTATAACGGTATAATGTGAAGCATTACAAGTACTGATCACAGTTTTATGAAAAAACGTGATAGATCGGAGTGTGTACTACTTTCTCTCATAGATACGATAATTGTATCTCTTTAATAAAGTAATTGCCTTTTCCTGCGCCTCATCACCATAGAATTCAATTCGAAGCACACCTTCTTCAAATTCGCGGTTATGAATGATACCGATATTCTTAATACTGATCTGATTGCTTGCCAAAAGAGTGGCAATGGTAGCAATGGCTCCGGCTTCATCTACAATGTCCAGATAAATTTCAAAAAGCTTCTTCATCATTCCCATGGATTTGTTTGGTATTGCACTTCGATATTCACCGGCGGTATCAAACATCTGATAAAGATAAGCTTCATCCATGTCAGCAAGAGCCTGTGAGGCAACCTGTAGGGAAGCGATGTAACGATCCAGTAAACGCTTGATTTGTTCTGCATTGGTTAGACAAATATTCTGCCACATAACTGGAGAGGAGGATGCAATACGGGTAATATCCTTAAAGCCTCCGGCAGCTAACTCACGCATTTTCTCGGCATCGTCATCGGATTCCCGTACAAGGTTAACGAGCTGAGCAGCAATGATATGCGGAACATGGCTGATGGCGGCAGTAATTTCATCATGTTCTTTGGCTTCTAACAGGATCGGGATGGAACCCAGTTGCTTTACAAGTCCATGGAGAAAATCCACCATATAGCCAGGCACATCACAGGAAGGAGTAAGGATATAATAGGCATTTTCCAGTAATAAAGCGTAGGAGTTCTGATATCCGGTCTTTTCCGAACCAGTCATCGGATGTCCTCCGATAAATTGTCTGGTCAAACCAAGCTGCTCCACAGCAGTATGGATATTGCTTTTTACGCTGCCCACATCCGTTAGAATACAGCTGGGCTTTATGTAAGGCTTTAATTCCTTCAAGTAATGAATATTTGACAAAACTGGTGCGCATAAAAATAATAAATCACCTTCCGGGAAGTCTTCACTCAGAGTAGTGGTGATGGAGTTAAGAACACCATCGGAAAGAGCAGCTTGAAGGTCTTCACTTGGCTTATCTTTATGATAATCGTAGGCAAACAAATAATAGTCGGGATTGATTTTCTTCAATGCCCTTGCGATGGAACCTCCGATTAATCCAAAGCCAATAAAGCCTATCTTCATAGCGCTCTTAAAATCACTCTCAAAATCGTTCATGAAAACCTCCTGTTTTCGCTTCATATTATTGCTAGTACTAGTACCTAGGATGTGTCTGAAAATATAATTCGTGTAGAAGTATTCTGATCATCGTCTCATTGAAAATCAGAAATTATTCTATTTTACTATGTGTCTTACCTTATTATAACGTCTTACCCATCAAAGTGGCAAGAGGAACAAGCTCCTTCATCAGTGCTTCAAATTGATCAAAATTCAAAGACTGAGGACCATCGGATAATGCGATGGAAGGATTGGGATGGGTTTCAATCATCAAACCATCAGCACCCACAGCAATCGAACTCTTTGCAAGAGGCTTCACATAAGCGCGTACACCGGTTGCATGACTGGGGTCAACAATAATTGGGAGATGACTCTTCTCTTTAATAACCGGAATTGCACTGATGTCCAGAGTATTTCTGGTAGCAGTTTCAAAGGTTCGGATACCGCGTTCGCAGAGTACTACATTAGGATTACCTTCTGCGAGAATGTATTCGGAGGCATTCAACCACTCATCAATGGTAGCAGAGAGACCTCTCTTTAACAATACCGGCAGTCCGGATTTTCCTGCTTCCTTTAATAAATAAAAGTTCTGCATGTTTCTTGCACCAATCTGAAGCATATCAACATACTTTACCGCAGCTTCGATTGCCTCGAGGCTGGTTACCTCACAAATTACCGGCAAGCCTGTCTCTTCCCTTGCTTCTTTCATGTACTGAAGTCCTTCCTCCTCTAAACCTTGGAAGGCATATGGGGAGGTTCTTGGCTTGTAGGCACCGCCTCTAAGAATTTGAGCACCAGCTTTTTTAATTGCATGAGCGGTGCTGAGTAATTGTTCCTTGCTCTCTACAGCACAAGGGCCTGACA
>JAEWMZ010000295.1 GCA_023392995.1 Bacillota bacterium | reverse complement strand
CAATCAAATCTACATAGGTGGTCCGCATGCGTGACTTGGTTCAAAAGAAAAGTACTAAATCAGGGGCTTGAAGTTCTTATCAAGCTCCTGATTTTGAGCCCCTGACTTAGAACTTTTCTAATTTATTTGAAAAAGTAATTGACTTTCACAATAGAAATGACAAAAACTTGGATGAATTAATCAATATGATTGATCTAGATGCTAAGGACTTACAAGAAATAGAAAAACTGATGTGTGAGGTGAGTGTTGATGAAAAATAAGTATAAGGTTAATAATCTTTACATCAGTAATTTTAAGCCTTTTAAACTATCAACACCACCCATGACGATTCCTTTTGTTAATGGTAAAGGTAATATTTATCAGTTTATGATGCTATCTGGATACAACGGCTATGGTAAGACTACTCTGTTTCAGGCAGTTGAATTTATTTTGACAGGTAAAATTGAAATATTTCAATTCAAAGACACAACCAGGAAATATGATGATCATATTCTTGTTAACGAACTTGGTAAAGAATCCTTATTAGCCTTAGAACTCATAAATGAAACAAATAATGAGTATATATCAATAGTTCGATATAATAAAAATGTCAAGCCTTGTAAAGAAAACGATATGCTAAAAGAAGATAAAAGTTACGAATTATTTTTACTTGATCAGAAGTTTATTTATGAAGACTTTTTAGAAAAATATATCAATAAGGATATCGATGTATCAGAATCTAAGGATATTGCTGAGATATTCAAGGAAAAGGATATTAATGAATGGTTAGCGGCAAACTACCTGAGACAAGAACAGAGTTCAAATATTCTATTTAAAAGTAATAATGAAAGGGTCAATTTTGTAAATTCATTTATTGAAATGGGGGTTGAAGAATACTTTTCTGGATTTCAAGATGAAAAAACAAAAATTGGTACAGAAATAAGTACATTGACCGAAAAAATTAAAGAATTAAAGAAAGACATATCAACAAAACGGGAGCAGACAGTTGGGGAAAAGCCATCTGATTTTAGACTATTTGATAGTCTTGAGTTGGTGTGGGATAAGATGAATTATGATGCAAACGAAGACTTTGAGAATTATATGATTGAGATTGATCAAGTGATTCTTATGATTGAAAAATTAGAGAGTTTTGAATCTACAGACAAAGTAAATGGAATTGAAAACTTATTAAGTCAGCCAGGCCTTTTAAAGAACATTATTATATATAATGAATTACGAACAGAGGTTGATAACTTCATTATTCAATTTATGAAAAAAGAATATTATTTGGAGTTATCAAAAGATACAGATTCGATTATGACTTATAAAATTGAAAATCAATATTTAGATCAGAATATTATTCAAAAAATCAAGAATTTGCGAGACAATATAAGCATTATTGAAAAAAATAAAAGTGATAACCAAAAGATTTTTGAGCGTGTAAAAAAAATACGTGATGATTTAAATTCAGATAATGATATTACTTCTAGTTTATTTGGAGAGACTTGCCCATTGTGTGGTCATAATTACTCTATCGAAATTTATTCATTATCAGAAGCAATTAAGGAATACGAAACATTGTTTAATAACCTAGATGAGAACCTTAGAGATAGTTCTACAAAGGTTCAAGAAGATATTGATAATCAAATTAAAATGCTCCAAGAAGAAATGAAAGCGGAAATAAATAAGATACATGTTAGCAAAGAATTATATGATTATCTAATCATTATCAAGCAAAAACCCAAAGAATATAATGACTATCTGAGACGTTTAGAATTTTTGCTTGGAGGGAAGTTAAATAAATTTAATTTTACTGATGAAGTAAATAATGAGATTATAAATAATGCCTTTGATGTTGTGAAAAATGTGTTGGAATCAGCGCTAACGAAATACAAAAAAATAATAAGTTTAAATCCACTAGATGAAAATGAGCAGATGATACTCAGTGAGAAAAAAGGAATTCTTGCAAAATTGGATAGTAGTGAAAATCTTATCAATAAAATTAAACAGAAGAAAGCTGTGTTACAATGGAATTACTTGAGTAAGCAATATATGAAATATTCGAAAGATATTGTAGCGTATGATACAACTTATGATTTACTAAAAAAGTTGCATATTAAGAATATGAAATTAAGTAAGGTGTTAACTACTGTTGAAAACGCAAAAAGGCAATATATTAGTGATTTGATTAAGTTCATTGAGATTCCTTTATATATTTATAGTGGTAAGTTGCTTCAATCACACCCAAATGGACTTGGAGTTTTTTGCACAACAGGGAGAAACGATAATAATGTCACTCAGTTCAAATTAACAACTGATTCAAATGTGAGTGGACATGATATTGTTAACAAGTTTAGTTCAGGCCAAAAAGCGGTTATTAATATTTCAATAATTTTAGCATTCCGTAAAATAAGAGAATCTTGTTTGGATTTGTTTATGATTGATGATCCTTGTCAATCGATGGATGATATTAATGTTGCTTCATTAACTGAAATATTAAGGAATGAGTTTTCAAATACGCAAATAATAATTTCTACACATGATGATAGTACTGCTGGATATATGTGTTATAAATATATCAAGTCAGGTATAGAATGTCGTAATTTGAATATTCAAAAAGAGTTTTATACCTATAAAGCAGAATAGGCCATACAAATAGATTGTTTTTTGATTATGTTATGTATGTAAATAATAAATTAGAAATATGGAAAATATATTGATATTAAATTGATATTAAAAGCTTCCGAAAAATCGTAAAATATGTATAATGGGTGTAAAAACTTAATGAAAATATATTAAGTTACATCAAAAAAAACTACATACATCTTTCCCGGTAGGGAGTTTGAATAGAAAATCCATGAACTACAGGAAAGGCTGAAACAACCCTTTTCCTTAATTCATGGATTTTTTGTAACTTAGAAGGAGCTAAAATAGAAAGTTCGCCTTACTTCGAACGACCCTCTTGATAAGTTCGGTGATGCAGCTTAAGTTTTTTTAACGCCCAGTCATAGTGACTGGAGGTAGATGAGACACAATAACTTCCCAGGGGAGAAGAGCCTGTCCAAGGAAAGCTTCCTTTTGCAAATAACTCATCATTTGAAAAGCGTTCAATCATTTTAAACACATTTTCATGACTTTCTTTTAATAGGTTTATTGATTGTGAAAGTGGTGTAGCTTGGTGCTTTGTCCAAAACTCTACGTTCATTTGACCATAGCTTCTCCAGTTATAGGGAGCAGGAAGAAATGACGTTGGTGTACCATTTTGATTGGAATTGACCCAATTTAATAATAACTGGTGCCATTCATACAGATGCACCAGGACATCCCTAATATTCTTATCACGATCCCAATGTGCTTCTTTTTGACTGGGAGAATGCCCAAAGTGGAATTCTGCATTTTGTTCCTCCTCTGTCATAGCACCTAGGAGCGCCCATATCTTATCGAATTGTTCATTTCCCATATGCATTAAGTCTGGCTTTGTTGTTGGTCTTGCCATAATTTGTACCTCCTTGCAATTCATTTATTTGTTAGGCAATTGCGAAACAATATAGTTTTTTTGCAACTGTATACACAACAAATACTATCTCTTCGCTCCAACGCTTCCTTCGGGCTTAGCTTCCGCTTCGAAACAGTATTCGTTGTGTATACAATTACTTCAGTTAATGAGTTTCGCAATTACTTACATTTATTTGTACTAAATTTATTATAAGATATATAATGTGACAGCAGTATGTCATATTATATATCTTTGGTATAAGAGAGGGGTTCTCTTAGCTTTGTACAAATATATTCTAGTATAACACAAAAAATTGACATTTTTGCACAAAGATAATATAGTAAATTTATTCTATTTATATTAAAATGTTATAAAAAGGTCAAATTCACAGGGAGTATTTATGAAAAATAAATCATTAACATCAAAAGTAATTATAATTTTGATAATGACGATGGTATTTTTACTGGTACTGTTATTTGCTACCAGCTTTCTGTTTTATAAGAAATCGAAACGTGATTTTGAAGAGAAGAAAGAGTTTGCTGTTAATAACTGCGTACAAAGTATAAAGGAGCATTTAAATAAAGCGGAGATTCAATTGATTGATCTAATGCTAAGCACCATCGATGAGAAGGATCTTCATAGCACCAATGATATGGCAAGGTACTGGGCAAAGAGCAGAATCAACGAGGCGGTTAAAACTAAATTATCGGTTAATGATGAAGTGGATTGCTTCTTTGTATATAACGATTCGTCCTTATTGGTAAAGAGCTACAGCACGAAGCTTGGGTCTTCAAGCCGCAAGCACATTATGAAGTTTTTAAGGGAGAGCAGAGAGTTAGAAGCTTTTAAAACTAGGAGCAGCTATTGGAGAATTATTAAGATTGAAGACGAAGCTTTCTTTTATCTGGTATATAATATGGGCGGCTATATGGTGGGAGCCTTAACCAGGGTATCCGTGTTTGATGATTCCTTAAAACTGGTGATGGATCAGGATATTGTGAATTATTCCTACCGGGAGGCAGAGCAGGATATCTATATCTGTGAAAACGCTGGGGCAGAGCAACTACCTCAAAGCATCGCAGAGCAGGATAATAAATTTGTAGATACGAGAGTCATGATTAAGAGCCTGATTCCAAACAGCAATATTACTTTTGTCGGTAATTTTAAAATCAAGATCTTAAAGCTCCTTTTGACGAATACATACATTATGCTTACCGGTATTGTATTTACGTTCATGGCGATGCTGTTTGTCTTAAAACGAAAGATATCCAGATTTATTCTTCGTCCGATTAATCAGCTTTTAAACGGAATGCAGTATGTTGCCCAGGGAAGATTTGATTATCATCTTCAGGAGGATGCCGGCAGCATTGAGTTTAATGAATTAAATCAATCTTTTAACCGGATGGTGAAGGAGATCGTCGATTTACGAATTGAGCATTACGAACAGCAGATTAAGGACAGTGAGAGAAGGATAAAGCTTCTTCGAATGCAGATTAAACCGCATTTTTATCTGAATGCCATTACAACGATCCGAAGCATGACCTATCAGGACAGAGCGGAAGAGATCCGTGCTTATCTGGATGCATTGTCGGAGCATATCAGATATATGTTAAGAGTGAACAGCAGTGAGGTATTGCTGATGGAGGAGCTATCTCATATTGAAAATTATCTAAAAATGCAGGAAATCAAGTTTCCGAATACAGTTGCATATTATATTGGCTGTTCCCAGGAGCTTAAGACGAAAGAAATCGGGCATTTGATTTTATTCACCGTGATCGAAAATGCATTTAAATTTGCAATGAATTTATATGATACATTAATGCTTTTGATCCAGTGTGAGGCGATTACGGAAGAAGAATTTCAAGGCTTTCGGGTCATCGTTGAAGATAATGGGGAAGGCTTCCCTGAGGATCAGCTGGAAAAGTTTTGTATCGGCAATGAGGTCGAAGAAAAGCAGGATGGTCGGCATATTGGGTTAAGTAATATCAAAAAGACCCTGGAGCTTCAATACGGCAGGAAGGATTTGCTTCGATTGTCGAATGTGCTGCCCCATGGTGCCCGGGTTGAAATATGGATTCCGGATAAAAAAGAAACGGAGCGAGGTAAACATGAGAATACTTGTTGTTGATGATGATCCCAATACCATTGAAGTGCTTCGAACTACCCTGGAGTGGGAGAAGCTAGGGATAAGCGAAGTCTTATGTTCCTATAACGGTATACATGCAAAGCAGATGCTTCAGGAGCAGAAGCCGGACATCATTCTTTGTGATATAGAGATGCCTCTGTGCAGCGGCATGGAGGTGTTGAAGCATATCTATGATAATAAAATCGATGCGGAATTTATCTTTTTAACCTGCCACGACAGCTTTGAGTATGCAAAAAGGGCAATCGAGCTGAATGCAACAGGTTACCTGACGAAGCCCTTCAAGGAGGAAGAAGTATATGCTATCCTAATAAAAGCGATTGTGAATGTGAAGAATCGCATGTCTCATCATGATTTGATTCAGAAGGATTATTTATGGAGAAAGAATCAGGATATCATGAGTAACAGTATACTCTGGGCAATCTTTCAGAAAACAATACCGAGTGAGAAAGAAAAATTACGAAGTATTATTGACCAAAGAAATATTAATTTTGATGTGAACGAAAACTATTACCTGGTGTATTCTGGAATTAATACCCGCAAGCTGGATACCAAAAGCTATCAGGAATCAGACTTTCTTTATATCCTTCGCCATCTTGTTCTGGAAATTATCAATAATCAATTCGATTATAAAAATGCGGTGGAATATACCTTGGAGCCTTACGACCTATTGCTGCTGGTTGTAAAGGAATCAGAAGTGGCAAAGGATACTTTAATTGCCCGGTGTGAGAAGCTGGTTGCCGTTACAAAATCCTATCTGGATGCAGATGTGGTATGTATGGTAGGAAATGTTGTCGGCTGCGAGGAGCTCGCAGCTGCAAAAAAAGAGATGGATAGCTTGTTTTTGCAGGAGGCCGGCTATAACAAAAAAGTCCTTTCGG
>JAEWMZ010000292.1 GCA_023392995.1 Bacillota bacterium | reverse complement strand
GCTCTTGACATGATAAAATACCCCTTTGCGAAAAAGTTTTTCTAATTTTATCATATCAGAGTAAAAAGGTCCACAGATTTCAGATCAATTAGTGCGAAAAATATTTACCTTTCAAAGCTGATCTTAATGTTGTTAATGCGCCATCCTAAGCCCACTTTCTATGATATGGTAAAAAAAGTGCTGCAAATGGTTTGAAACGGGTGCCTTGGAAACTTCTATCAAACTTCTGCCAAACTTCATCAAAAAAGCTTTACCAGAGTTTTCAGAAAAAACTTTGATAAAGCTCTATTCTATTTATGACATTGTTTGTTCTACTTATGGTATGCTTGTTCTACTTATGACAGGTTAGAAGCAATTATGGTTTTCTCCCTTTGGGCAGGCTTCTCCTCTGCTGCATTGATAACATACTTCATTGCTAAGGGTTTTTCCGCTGAAATACTCCCGGCAGTTTGATAAAGTGGTTTCGGCAATATTGTATAACGCTTCCTTCGTTAAAAATGCCTGATGTGAGGTTACAATTACATTTGGCATGGATATAATTCTAGCTAATATATCGTCCTTAATAATCGCATAGGACATATCTTCATAGAACAGCTCCGTTTCCTCCTCATACACATCAAGCCCAGCTCCGCCAATTTTCTCAGCCTTTAATGCTTCCAGTAAATCCTCACTATTGATCAGTGCTCCTCTGGAGGTATTAATCAGATACACACCATCCTTCATCCTTTGAATGGTATCCTGGTTAATGAGATGAAAGGTATCCTTTGTTAAGGGACAATGGAGTGAAATAATGTCCGACTCACGGCACAGCTCTTCTAGGCCTACATAATCTATGTCAGAATCCTTGATCGGAAAGGGATCATGTGCCAGTACCCTCATTCCAAAGCCTTTGCAGATATCTACAAAGATTCGTCCTATCTTACCAGTTCCGATCACTCCAATGGTTTTACCATGTAAATCGAAGCCGGTTAAACCACTTAGGCTAAAGTTAAAATCTCTGGTTCTGCTGTAGGCTTTATGAATTTTCCTGTTCAAGGTCTGCAGCAATGCCATGGCATGCTCTGCAACTGCATAGGGAGAGTATGCGGGAACTCGAACCACATGAATGTTCCCATAAGCCTGTTTAAAATCCACATTATTATAACCGGCACAGCGCATGGCGATCAATCTTGTCCCATTTTCATGCAATATTTGAATAGTTTGTGCATCAATGGTGTCATTTACAAATACCACCACCACTTCAAAGCCCTTTGCCATAAATGCGGTTTTGGGTCCCAGCTTAGGTTCGAAGTATTCAATTTCAAGCTCATAGCTCTCTTTGAGCAAATCGAAATAGGTTTTATCATAGGGCTTCGTATCAAAGAAGCATATCTTGTTCATTAAAGTCACCTCCAAAGCATTAGGGTTTTTATTAGCTAAGTTAGATTCCACTTATAAAACAACCTCATTTTCCGGTTAATGCAGGATGTATCGTTCTACTTCGTTGTTCTGAACCATAATGTTGATAAAAATAATAATATAATCATTATTTTAAACTAGAAAGGAAGAAGCTATCCCCGTTTTTTAATTTTATTACTATTACCATCATTATTTTATCATCATTATTTTATCATCATTATTTTATCATCATTACTTTATTAAGATAGAATAATAAAATTGATTCGAGTGTCAAAATTAAAGATTAAAACAAAATGTTTATACTAAAATGATTATACTAAAGTGATTATACTAAATTATTATGCTAAAATCTCGAAGAAGTAAATCCCTAAAAAAAAGCCTCTTTTGCCAAAACCCAATGAATAAAAAACAACTACTTCCTTCCTACTATTGAAGTATATTAATATACTCCTGGGCTTCCTCAGCACCCTTCTTATACTCAATGCTATTGCTTAATAAATAGGCTTCCTTAAAATAATACACCGCTTTTTCCGCAATCTCCTTTTCCTGATACACCTTACCAAGGTTAAGCAAAACACCGATACTATTCTTTTGATTGCCGGTGGATTCCTGTACAGAAAGTGCCCTTTCGTAAAACATAATAGCATCCTCAAGCTTACCATTTTCATAGTAAATCGTTCCGATATTCAAAAGAGCGTCCCCTTCTCCCTGCTTGTAATCACAATCCAGACACGTTTCCAGTGCTTGAAAGTAGTATTGTAAGGCCAAATCAAAGTCTTTCTGCTTTAAGAATAGCATTCCCAGATTATTCAATTGAATGACTTCGCCCGTCCGATAATTCGTTTCTTGGTAAATCTCTAAGGCTTCCTTGTAATGGACAAAGGCTTCCTTATATTTTCCCTGATCAGAATAAATATTACCAATCATTCCAAGTGTGTTGGCCTGACCCTGCTTGTAGGAAATTTTCTTATGCAGCTCTGCCGCCTGGTTACAATATTCCAGTGCCAGATCTAATTCCCCTTTTAACCGATGGGTCGAGCCCAGATTCAACAGCTGATTCGCCTCTCCCTGAATACCGCCTATTTCATGATTAATTCCCACCGCCTTTGCAAAATACGTAATTGCTTCACCGTAATTCTCCTTTGAGCTATAGATATAACCTATATTGGCCAAGGTATTGGCTTCTCCCTGTCGATTTCCGTTCTCACGGTTCATGCGCAGGGTATCAAACTGATATTTCAACTCTTCACTTTGTTTCTCTTCATGATACCTTTCATAAATATCCGGGTTAATGCTTCGAAATTGATCAATGATCTGCTCCACGACCGGATGCGTTATGACATCATGATCGAGTGCAATCAGAATATCCTTCATGGACTCCGGATTATTGTACTCCGAAGCTTTGATGCATTGAA
>JAEWMZ010000199.1 GCA_023392995.1 Bacillota bacterium | reverse complement strand
AGCTGTTTCATCGATGCAGTTCAGGGAAATGTTAACTTTGATGCAAAGGGTGCTATCACTACTGATTTAACAGTAGCTCCTTTAGCTAAGCAGGTTCTGAAAGATGACTATGGTATGAAGAAGGCTTCTGCTATCGGTAAAGAATGGTATGAGCAGGCAAATGCATTCTCAGCTTATGTTACTGGAAAGACTGTAGAAGAAGTAAACGGTATTGCTTTAAATGATGAAGGTAAAGCAGGAGATGCAGATCTTGCAGCATCTGTAACTGTTCATATCGGACCTTTCATGGCAAACATCGCAAAGGCTGTTGAAAACGCAGCTAAATAATTACTAACGGACATTCGACCATTAGGTCACTCAATTCCGGATGTGAATTGCTCTGCATTTCACACTACTTCTTTTGTAAAATTGAATGAATAATTTAGGGAGTGTTGGAAAGCAGCTTCTATTATGTTGGGAAATTTCCTGAAACAGTAGAAAAATGTTTTCCAGCACTCTTTTTCATGTTACAATAGGTGAGGTACATTAGTGAAATAATAAGAGGGAAGATTTATATATTTTAATGAGGTGAAACATTGAACAGAAGAATTACGGCAATATTATTAATCATTACCATTTTAGCTACAATGACGGCATGCAAAACAGAAAACAAACGTTATCAGGCAAGCTTTTTAGAACTGTTTGATACGGTTACAACGATTATTGGCTATGCAAAGGATGAAGATACCTTTTCGAAGGAAGCACAGATGATATACGATAATCTGAAGATATATCATGAGCTTTACGATATCTATAATGACTACGAAGGAATCAATAATGTGAAAACCATTAATGATAATGCCGGAATAAAGCCGGTTAAAGTTGATCAAAAAATTATTGACTTACTTAAATTCTCTGAAGAAGCCTATACCTTATCCAAAGGAAAGAAAAATATTGCGTTAGGAGCAGTGTTACAGGTATGGCATGACTATAGAGAAGCAGGAACGAATGATCCGGATAATGCAAAAGTACCTCCCATGGATTTATTAAAGGAAAAAGCAAAGCATACAGATATCAATAATATTATTATAGATGAAAAAGCTTCGACAGTCTATCTGTCAGACCCAGAGATGAGCATTGATGTAGGTGCGGTGGCAAAGGGATATGCAACAGAACGAGTGACCCAGTATATGCTGGAACAAGGCTATACAAACTTGCTGCTTAGCGTTGGTGGTAATGTTAGAGCCATCGGAAGTAAAGGTGAGGCAGGGCAACCCTGGAGTGTAGGAATTCAAAACCCAGACCTAGAAAGTGACAAACAATATCTGATGGTCACAGAGCTGGAGAATCTATCCTTGGTTACCAGTGGTGATTATGAAAGATACTATACAGTGGATGGTGTTAGGTATCATCATATTATTGATCCGGATACATTGATGCCGGCTAATTATTTTACTGCTGTGTCTATCATAACGGAGGATTCTGGTCTGGCAGATGCTCTTTCCGCTACGATATTTAATATGCCCTTAGAAGAAGGGAAAGCGCTGATCGAATCAATGGCGGATACAGAAGCAATGTGGGTTAACAAGGACGGCAGTCTGGTTTATAGCTCTGGTTTTGAAAAGTATATCAAGAAGGATTAGTTGTTTGGTTTATCTGGTGACAAACAGCTTTCATTCCCATTTTGTATTTTTTCTTGCAATCTTGATACGCTGGGGTTAGAATAAACTGTATAAATAAATGGAGAGGATACGATACATTTATGGATCATATAGATAAGCAGTTATTAATTATGCTTCAGGAGAATGCAAGGGTTCCGTTAAAGCAGCTGGCGGAAAGAGTATATTTATCTTCACCGGCTGTGGCAGCGAGAATTGAGCGACTGGAGAAAAAAGGAATTATTAAGGGGTATCATACTGATGTTGATTGGCTGAAGCTTGGTCATCATATTACTGCCTTCATTAATCTTGAGGTTGCGCCGGCACAGAAATCCGATTTCTATCCATTTATTAAGTCCTGTCCAAATGTTATGGAATGCAATTGTGTAACAGGTAACTTCTCCATGCTGATCAAGGTATGCTTTAAAAGTACCATGGATTTAGATGTGTTTATTGGTGAGGTGCAAAAGTTTGGAAAGACAAGTACTCAGATCGTGTTTTCAACCGCTGTAGAGCATCGGGGAATACAGATTTTATCAAACGATAACGAAGAGCTGTAAGTACCGATTCGTATTTCAAGAACATCCGGTACTCAGCGGTCTCCCGGTCGAATGACCGTTCGTGAGAGTAATAGAATATAGATCAAGCGGCGATTACGTTAGAATGGATGAATTCTGGTGTAATCGTTTTTTGTTTGTTTCACTATACAGATACAGGATCGTATAGGTAGTGGGGGGCTGGATGTGAAATGCTATGCGCTTCACACTGACGGACATTCGACCTTTAGGTCGCGGGGTTCCGGATGTGAAATGTTCTGCATTTCACACTAATCAGCTGGCAATAAAGTGAAAATCATAAGTTTTACTTGTGAAAAGAAAGATATCTTGCTATTATCATCTTATAATAATAGAAATAATGAAATAATACAAAATAATTGTTAAATATAAGGGGTCATTACTATGATACAGACAATAAAAATGAATCTTGATGATACAGAGCATTTGGCAGGCATTGCAAAAGCTCTTTCCTCTGAAACAAGAATAGAGATCCTAAGGCAGCTGCGGCATAAAGATCTCAATGTCAATGAAATTGCAGAGATACTAAATATTCCAGCCTCCTCTTCAGCAGCCCATGTAAAGGTTCTGGAGGAAGCAGGTATTATTAAGACAACCTTACAACCTGGTATTCGAGGATCTATGAAGGTATGCCGTATTGTTCTTGATCATGTTTATGTGGAGATGAACACGCTTAAGAATCTGGAACAGGATATTGAGACAATAAAGATGCCCATAGGAAGCTATGTGAATTATCGGATAGAACCGACCTGCGGTATCGTGAGCGCCAAGGGACCCATTGGTTCAGAGGATAATCCCCGCTGCTTCTACCTGCCGGAGCGTATGGAGGCGCAATTGATCTGGCTTGGAGATGGATATTTAGAGTATCGCTTTCCATCGAATTCATTGCTGAATAAAAGGGTGAAATGGTTGGAGGTGTCCATGGAATTATGCTCCGAAGACCATGAATACAATCTGAATTACCCATCCGACATCACGTTATGGGTTAATAATCTGGAAGTGGGTACCTGGAGTTGTCCTTCTGATTTTGGCGGAAGGAGAGGAAAATTGAATCCGGACTGGTGGCCGGATAAAAATACACAGTTTGGGGTACTAAAGACCTGGAAAATTACAGAACAGGGCTGTTACCTGGATGATGAAAAGTCAGAGGACAGGTTATTAAAGGAATTTCAGTTAGAACAGCAGGATTATATCTCGGTACGTATTGGAATGAAGGAGGCTTCAAAGAACCGTGGGGGGCTGAATTTATTTGGAGAAGCCTTTGGGGATTATCCACAGAATATGGTGATGAAAATAGTCTTTGAATAATAGGGAAAAAATAAGGAACCCTCTTTACAAAAAGGATAAAGAGGGTTATTATATAATTAAAAACAACAGAAAAAATGTAATATAACAAAATTAATATAATAAATGTATTTTTTTAATGCACTTGGACGAATAGGAATGATAAAATAATTCAAGTGAAACGCAGAATATGATTTATGTTAAGAAAACATTGGGAAGCCCGGAGAAGATTTAACGGGGTTGTATTGCTGCAGTTACAAAAGGAAGGGAGAACTGGTATGAAACATGATTTACTACAGAAGTTTGAAGAGAAATTCGGCAAGGGAGGAGAGTATGAGGTTTATTTTGCTCCTGGAAGAGTGAATTTGATTGGGGAACATACGGATTATAATGGTGGGCATGTATTTCCATGTGCACTTACGATCGGAACCTATGCAGTGGCAAGAAAGCGTGAAGATCACAAGCTCCGTTTCTATTCTATGAATTTTGAAAAGCTGGGGATTATTGAAGCTTCAATAGAGGATTTAGTGAAGAAATCAGAGGATGATTGGGCTAACTATCCCAAGGGCGTAATTTGGGCAATGCAGCTGAAAGGCTACCAGATAGACTGTGGTATGGATGTCCTTTACTTCGGAAATATACCCAATGGCTCCGGGCTTTCCTCTTCGGCATCGCTCGAAGTATTAACCGGATTTATACTGAATCAGCTATTTGGATTAGGAATTAGTTTTACTGAGCTGGCACTTCTCGGTCAATATGCAGAGAATCATTTTATTGGAGTGAATTGTGGTATAATGGATCAATTTGCAAGTGCCATGGGTAAGAAGAATAATGCCATTTTCCTGGATACAGCGGATTTGTCTTATGAATATGCTCCTTTGGATTTGGGCGATGCAAAGATTGTTATTATGAATACGAATAAAAAACGAGGCCTTGGTGATTCCAAATATAATGAGAGAAGAAGTGAATGTGAGGCGGCTCTTGCCGAACTTCAGAAAGTAGTTCCGATCAAAACCCTGGGAGAGCTGTCACAAGAACAATTTGAAACCTATAAGACAGTAATCAAGGAACCAGTTCAGGTGCTGCGGGCAAAGCATGCCGTTTATGAAAACCAGAGAACGATAAAAGCAGTCGAGGCTTTGAAAAAGAATGATCTGGTTCTGTTCGGTCAGCTAATGAATGAATCACATAAATCAACCCAGTACGATTATGAGGTAACGGGAGTGGAATTAGATACGATCGTTGAGGCTGCCTGGAAGCAGGACGGTGTGATAGGTGCCAGGATGACCGGAGCAGGCTTTGGAGGCTGCGCGGTAAGCATAGTAAAGGGGGAAGCTGTTGACCGGTTTATTCGTAATGTAGGCAAGGAATACAGCGATAAAATTGGTTATGATGCGGACTTCTATGTAGTAGAGGTGGGGAATGGACCGGTAGTATTATAGGTAGGTGAAAAATAAAGAATACTATCCTTGAGGTAGCTTTTTTATTAAGTAATTCGGCTAATATAAAGAAAATTAAACGTTAATAAAAGAAATTCAACTTTAATAAAAGAAATTCGGCTTAAATAAAAGAAATTCAGCTTTGATAAAAGAAATTCAGCTTTAATAAAAGAAATCAAGCTTGAATAAAAGTAATTAAGTTTCAATAAAGTATTCAGGCTTAAATGAAAGTAATTAAGCTTAAATGAATGTAATTCGAATCAATTAATGGCAATTTTAGCTTTGTAAGTATAGAAGGGATGAAGTTTATGACGATTTTAGTATTAGGCGGGGCAGGGTATATTGGTTCCCATACGGTTTATGAATTAGTTGACCGTGGTGAAGACGTAGTTATTATTGACAATCTTGAGACCGGGTATAAAGAGGCCGTTCATCCGAAGGCACGGTTCTATCAAGGGGATATTCGGGATAGAAGCTTTGTAGATCATGTGTTAGATCAGGAGAAGGTAGATGCCGTTATCCACTTTGCAGCCAACTCTTTGGTAGGCGAAAGCATGGTGAATCCATTAAAGTATTATGATAATAATTTATGCGGTACCAAGGTATTACTGGAATCCATGATTGCCCATGGTGTTGATAAAATTGTATTTTCCTCAACCGCAGCTACCTACGGAGAGCCGGAGAGAGTTCCGATCCTGGAGACTGATCGTACAGAGCCAACCAATACTTACGGAGAGACGAAGCTATCCATGGAGAAGATGTTCAAATGGACAGATAGGGCACTTGGACTTCGATATGTATCTCTTCGATATTTTAACGCTTGCGGCGCTCATAAGAGCGGAAATATCGGAGAGGCACATAATCCGGAATCCCACCTGATTCCATTGATTCTACAGGTGCCGAACAAGCAAAGAGAGGCAATAAGCATCTTCGGTGAAGATTATGATACCAAGGATGGTACCTGTATTCGTGACTATATCCATGTTACAGATTTGGCACAGGCTCATATTCTTGCTGTAGACTATCTGATGCAGGGAAAGGAAAGCAATATCTTTAATCTTGGAAACGGAGTTGGCTTTACCGTAAAGGAGGTTATTAAAACAGCCCGTAAGATTACCGGTGATCCTATTCAAACTAAAATTGAACCAAGGCGTGCAGGTGATCCGGCAGTATTAATTGCCTCAAGTGAGAAAGCAAAAGAGATTCTGAAATGGAAGCCGGAGCATACGAATTTGGAAGACATTATAACCTCGGCCTGGAACTGGCATAAAAACCATCCAAAGGGCTATAACCAGGATGTGATTTAATTATTTGTCAGCTAGGATAAGCGGAGGAAAGCATGATTTACAAAGAAATAAAAAAACTGGTTGTGTATGCTTTAAAAACCGGTTTAATTGAAGCAGAGGATATTGACTATACAATAAATAGCATGCTGGAGTTATTCCAATTAGAGGATTATCAGGATTTAGAGGAAGAAGGAATCGTAGCACAGGCGAAGCGGATATCAGGGGAAGAGCTTAAATTGGAGACGATATTGACTTCTTTACTGGAATACGCGAAAGAAAATGGATTAATAGAAGACAGTATTGCAGCCAGAGACCTGTTTGACACCAGAATTATGGGGCTTTTAACGCCACGTCCCAGCCAGGTCATCGCTAAATTCAAAGATTTATATGCAGTTGATCCAAGGGAAGCCACAGATTTTTACTATAAATTCAGTCAAACAACAGATTACATTCGAAGCTATCGAATTGAGAAGGATGTAAAATGGTGTACTGGAACAGACTATGGTGATCTTGATATAACCATTAACCTATCAAAGCCGGAGAAAGATCCGAAGGCTATTGCTGCGGCTAAGCACGCGAAACAAAGCGGTTATCCCAAATGCCTTCTTTGCAAAGAGAATGTTGGCTATGCCGGAAGACCGGATCATCCGGCAAGGCAGAATCATAGAGTGATTCCGATTACAATTTACGGTCAGGAATGGGGTTTTCAGTATTCTCCTTATGTATATTACAATGAGCATTGCATCATTTTTAATTATGAGCATATCCCAATGAGAATTGAAAAAGCGACTTTTCGAAAGCTGTTAGATTTCGTTACCCTCTTTCCCCACTACTTTGTCGGCTCCAATGCAGACTTGCCCATTGTAGGCGGTTCGATTCTTAGTCATGATCATTTTCAAGGGGGAAATTATGAATTTGCTATGGCAAAGGCTAAGGTGGAATATGAATGCAGTATTCCGGGCTTTGAAGATGTGGAAACCGGAATCGTAGCCTGGCCGATGTCCGTGCTGCGTCTGCGGTCTAATGAGGATAAAAGGCTGGTGGAGCTAGCGGATCATATTCTTCGCCACTGGCGCAGCTATTCGGATGAGAAAGCTGGTATCTATGCTGAAACCAATCAGGAACCTCATAATACGATAACACCCATTGCAAGAAAGCGGCAAGGTGTATACGAACTGGATTTGGTACTACGCAATAACTTGACTACAGAGGAGCATCCCCTTGGAGTATTCCATCCCCATGCAGAGCTTCACCATATTAAAAAAGAGAATATCGGCTTAATTGAAGTTATGGGATTGGCGATCCTTCCTCCAAGAATAAAGCGGGAGATGGAACTTTTGGGCAGGTACATACTGGAAGGCAAGGATCCCAGAAGTAATGAAATATTGGAAAAGCATGCTGATTGGTCAGAAGGATTTCTGGACAATTATCCTGAGATTAGCGAAACTAATATCAACCAGATACTGGAAGAGGAGATCGGAAAGGTGTTTTTGCAGGTTCTGATGCATGCAGGAGTATATAAGAGGACTCCAGAAGGTCAGGAGGCCTTTCGGCGGTTTGTTCAGAGTCTATAAGTCTATAGGAGGAAAAAGCCTCTGAGCGAAGATAAGAGATGGATAATTATATTACCAGTTGATAGAAAGTACTGGATAAAGAAATAGGTAACAGAGAAAATTCAGAAGATAACGAAAGGGTTCCCTTTGAAGAAAATATTCATAGGGAGCCATTTTTTATTGTAAGAATCTTATATGCGGTTGAAATCGATATGGACACAGATTATAATAAAAATATCATTATTCGACAATGCAGATTTATGACAGAGAGTTTGGAGGCAGACCTTTATTGCAAAGCAATTAGAAAAGAATAACCAAAGAATAACCCAAAATATAGCCCAAAATATAAACTCAAAGAATAAACCCAAAGAATAAAATAGAAAATAAATATAGCAGAAGATGCTCTTTAGCATCATGGAGGTACCTATGAAAAACATCGTATTGATCGGAATGCCCGGTGCTGGCAAAAGCACAGTTGGAGTAATATTAGCAAAGGTGCTGGGGTATCGTTTTATTGATTCGGATTTATTAATTCAGGAACAGGAAAAATGCCTGCTGAAGGATATCATTGAACGAGATGGACTGGAAGGGCTGCTAAGAGTAGAGGAGCAGGTGAATTCGGAAATTAATGTAGAGGAATCGGTCATTGCCACCGGCGGCAGCGTAATATATGGACCAAAAGCAATGGAGCACCTAAGAAAAATTGGTACAGTGGTCTACATTCAGCTTAGCTATGAAACCATCAATAATCGTCTTGATAATATCAGACAAAGAGGGGTGGTATTTCAGGAAGGCCAGACGCTAAAGGACTTATATGAGGAGCGGTGCCCGTTGTATGAGAAATATGCCCATATCACTGTAAATGCAGAGAAGCTTGGTATGGAGGATGTGATGGAAAAGATAGCAAGGGAAGTTTCAAAGAAAAATCTTGTTTCATAAATGGCCGATAGGCATAGAATAATAGGGTAGGTTTGCTGATGGTATGCACTTACAGATTTAATATAAAGATGAGTTAAGTAGTAGCGTGGATTGTTTTATGTTGTGTATACATTAGCTTAAGTTTCTGAGTTTCGCAATTACCTGTATTTCTTTGACAAGAACAGGAGGAGTTGTATGTACATTGCAAGACAGCCTATTTTCGATAAAAGCCTTATGGTATACGGTTATGAACTACTATTTCGAGCAGATAGCCAGTCCCAGGTTTTTGATGGAAATTCTTCTATTCGTGCTACGGCCTCTGTGATCGGCGGTTTGTATGAAGCTCAAATTGAAATGATTGCCGAGAATAAAAGAGTATTTATTAATTTTGATGAACAGTCCCTACAGTATGATTTTTTAGAACTGATTGATACAGATAAGCTAGTGATTGAGGTGCTAGAGACAGTTCGGATAACAGAAGAGCTAATCAAGCGATTGGGAGAGTTAAAGGAAAAAGGTTATAAAATCGCGTTGGATGATTTCGTGGAATCTTATTCGGAATATCCTTTGACGGGATTAGCTGATATTATTAAGTTTGATTTGAGAGAAACACCACTGGAAACTATTGCTAGTGATGTTGGAACAGCGTTGGAACAAAAGAAAGTACTGCTGGCGGAAAAGGTGGAGACCTTTGAGGAGTTCCAGAAAGCAAAAGAGATGGGGTTTCACCTGTTCCAGGGGTTCTTCTTCAGCAGGCCCAGTATCGTTAGTAAGAGCCGGGAACATACCACAACGAAAGCACAGTATGTAAGATTATTGCTGGAATTAAAGAAAGAGGAACCTTCCTTTCAAAATTTGGCACAAATCATTGAGCAAGACCCGAATCTGGCGTACCGCTTTCTCCGTGTAGTGAGTAAAAAAGCCAAGGATGAGCTTGTCTATTCTATCAAAAAAGCACTTACTTATATGGGCTTAGTGGAGCTGGAACGTTGGGTAAATATCCTCATGCTACGTGAACTGGGCGATGAAAAGCCGGACGAATTATTAACGCTTTCCTTGATTCGAGCTCATTTTGCAGAGTATATCGCGCTCAATAGCAGCAAAAGGCATCTGAAATTTGAAGCCTCAATCATGGGCTTGTTTAGTGTTATGGATGCATTGTTGGATGAGCCGATGGATCAAGCAATTATAGGAATCTCCATATCGGTTTCTATTAAGGAGGCGTTGATTGATCATTCGGGCGAACTGGCGCAGGTATATGATCTGATTATTGCCTATGAGAGCGGAGACTGGGATAAGGTAGAGTCCCTGTGCGAGAGTCTACAACTTCAAATTTCCTCCCTTCAGGAAGGGTATATGAATGCAGTGATTTGGGCAGGAGAGATAATGGCATTGCTTTAGAAAAATCGGTTGCATTATTGGCTATATTTTGCTATATATTACTATGTTTTGCCAAACAATGATAAAGGAGTGTTTTGCAATATAGTAATTTAGCAATTGCGAAACAATATAATTTTTGTAGTTGTATATGCAACAAATACTATTTCTTCGCTCCAACGTTTCCTTCGGGCTTAGCTTCCGCTTCGATACAGTATCTGTCGTGTATACAGTAGTTTCAGTTAATGAGTTTCGTAATTACCTAAATATAATAATTAAGAGAAGGAGTAGTTGCATATTGCAAAGATTCCTTCTCTCAGTTTTCGGACTAAAACGAAACTTCTTCTTTTATAATTCTTCTTTATAATTCTGGCGAAGTCTATACGTGGTTCCAATTGATTCCATTTGTCAATATTCGTGCAAATTCCTCCAGTCCGTCTTGATCCTGTTTGTCAAAACGTCCTTTGATGGGGCTATCAATATCAAGCACACCAACTAGTTTTCCGTTCAAGCACATTGGAACTACGATCTCAGAGCGGGAGGCACTATCGCAAGCAATATGGCCTGGAAACTCATGTACATCCGGTACTAATTGGGTTCTGCCTTCTGCTGCAGCTGTTCCGCAAACGCCTTTCCCGATAGGAATATGAATGCAGGCAGGCTTACCCTGGAACGGACCAAGTAATAATTCATTCTTGTTCATTAAATAAAATCCAGCCCAGTTAATATAGCTTAAAGCACCGGCAAGTAAGGCGGAAGCATTGCTAAGATTCGGAATCAAAAAGGTTTCATCCTCCAACAAGGCCTTAAGTTGATTATGTAAAAGTTCATAAAGCTCCGATTTATCTTCCGGGTACATTGATAATGTTTCGTACATTGTATTTCTCCTTATCCTGCAAACAGACGGTTCATTTTTTCACGAATCCGATGCTCTAAGTTTTTTGTAGTAATGACATCCTTACGATACATTCCATCTGCATCCTGTATCAGGCAGTCGCCCTCTTTTGATTCCAAAGGAAGCTTGTATTTAGGAACTTTGTGAATAGTTTTGTCTTCAAGCTCACAGATAGCATAGCTGCCTTCAAATCGATCAATTAACAGTTTTTTCATGAAAAGCCTCCAATTTCAGTCTTGTAAATCCGTGTCCGCTAACGCATAGTCTTTTGTATCTACAGATATATTCTTGCCATTCGAGGTGAACACAACAGTCCCCTGTAGATCGGTGCGGTAAAGTTTGATGCTCCGCTCCTTTATTCGTTGTAATATTTCTTCTTCTGGATTGTCTTCCTTGTTACCGGAGCCAGCACTGATTACTGCGTAAGCAGGGGCAACGGCTTCCAGGAAGGTCTGGCTTGTATTTTTTGCATAGCCATAATGACCGATTTTAAGGACATCGGCAGTCAGGTCATAACCTTTTGCTAACATATCTTTTTCGGATTGTTCTTCTGCATCGCCTGTAAATAGAAAAGAGGTCTTGCCGAAGTTTAATTTAAGCACCAGGCTGTTATTATTTAAATCCTGATAGACTTTATCGGGAGCCAGAATAGTGAAGGTTGCATCTCCGAGCTTGTACTTGGTTCCTGGCTCTGGCTTTGTAATCGATAAATTCTTTTTATCTAACGTACTTAGTACCTCTTCAAGAGAGGCCGTATTGTTTGCATTTTCCGGTAGCAGCACTCTATCTACTGGAAATGATTCCAGTACTTCGTCTAATCCTCCAATATGGTCACTGCGCGGATGAGTTCCAACGAGATAATCGAGCTTTTCAATATTCTGTGAGTGTAGATAGTTCACAATAGCCATGCCCTTGTCGCCCTCGTCGGCGTCAATCAGCATGGCACAATCCATTGTCTCGATTAATATGGAATTACCTTGACCGGCATCAATAAAATGAACCTCAATTATCCCGGATGGAAGGGATGTAGTTGAGGTCTTCTTATCCTTTGTGGAACCATATTGATTTAGTATGAGTAGAAGTACAATTAAGAGTGTCAAAGCAACTGTCCGCAATGATTTGTAATTTTTACTTTTGCTCATAAAATCTCTCCCTTACTATTATTATAGCGGGTTGTGCGTGATATTACAATGATATTATTGGATAGAATACTAAGCAAAGGGAGGAATAGGAATTAATTACTAGTAATCTATGATGCTTACTGATACACGTTGGGGTAGGGGAAACTGTGTGGAAGAAAA
>JAEWMZ010000157.1 GCA_023392995.1 Bacillota bacterium | reverse complement strand
AGAGCAGTGAGATGGACATATATAAACGCGCATAATAATCATCCGGATTAATATTGCAGAGATTGTTGATTTTCTCCAAGCGTTTTTGAAGCGTATGACGATGAATATACAATCTTGCTGCCGTTTTCGAAGCGTTGCAATTATCTGCAAGATAAAACCGAAGAGTCTGTACATAGTTGGTAGCATTAATTCGGTCATAGTTAAGCAGAATCTGCAATGCCTGATTGTCAGATACAAAGGAGTGCTCATTTTGATGCAGGATGCCAAACATCTTAATAAAGGTCATATTGTCATAGGAGCAAACCCCTCGTTTGGCATGTATACTGTGCAGAAGCTGGGTGCATTCTGTAGCATGTTCAAAAGCAATGCTAAGTAGAGGGACGGATTGGATACGGTCGATACCGGCATAATAGTTTATTCCCTGCTGCTCCGATAAAAAGGTCAGCAGGATACTAAAGTCATAAATCATCGAGAGATAGCTGTTCTCGTTTTCGAAAATGAGGAGAAAGGAGGACGTTCCATTTTTAGAAACGATATACTCACAGTGCGCTGCCTGATCCGTAAGATAAGATTTGATTCGATTCATACAGCTTTGCCCGGTGGCTTCGCTGACCGTGTATAGGTTAATAGGTTGTATATAAAAAAGATAAGCAGCCTTTTCCGTTTCTTCTTCATAGAGCAGAGAGGAATAATGATTCAAATGATCACTAATATGCTGGAACATAATTTTGGCAGCATCGTCGGAAAGATCGTTTTCCGACTTACCAGCATTGATCTTTTGGATCAGAACTCTAAGAATTTCAGAAAAAGTCAAGTTTTTGGGGATTTCAAGTATCGGAAAACCAAGCTGGTTGGCGGCGTTTAGAATATAAGAAGGAATTACGTCAATGTAATACCCGGGCTGAATGGCAATACCGCTGATTCCGTTATTCTTTAAGGTTGAGATTAGATTTGAATATAATAATTCATCCTGTAGATGATAGCCTGTTGTTACCAGCAATTCACCTCGTTGTATGGACTCAGGAGAGTCAAGTATCTCCATTACATTCACCCAGGATATCACATTTGCTTCTCCTGCATTCCCAGCCACCAGCCGTACTCCCTTTAAGAGCTGTGTATCAACGATTTGTCTGATTGTTAAACTCATATAGCCATCTTACCTCCATTCCTACGATTAGAGCAATATTGATAAATGGTCGGTGTTAATCCTCACCGACCATCTTTGTCTGCGTATATTGTAACATAAACGTTCAGGCTTGTCATTTCATTATGTATTTTTATGCGTTGTGGCTCATGCTTTCCTACCATAGCTTAGAGGATATCACATTACATATACATATAAAGTGGACATATTGTCCACTGATCCATGTTATTACAGTACACAGTGATTATTGTAAGAAAATAATTGTGCTTTTATACTTTCACTATAAGAATCTGCAGGATAGGCTATAAATAAAAATATTTTAAAATTCTGCTTACAACGAAACCAATCATCAGAGGATTTATTACCAATCATCCTATCGGAGGTGCTATATGGGATACAAGATTTTAATAACGGAACCAATTAATCTGAAGGGAATTCTTTATCTGAAAGAGCAGGGCTATGAGCTGAAAATGGGCTCCGGCATCTCAGAGGATATCTTAATCCAGGAAGGAGCCGATTGTGACGGAATACTGACCAGAAACGGAAATATTACAAAAAAGGTGCTGGCTTCCTGTAAAAAGCTGAAGGTAGTCTCCATGCATGGAGTCGGAGTTGATTGTATTGACGTAGAAGCTGCTACAAAGCTTGGTATTCAGATTACCAATGCAGCAGAGTCCAACCAGAGCTCTGTAGCGGAGTATGCAATTGGACTCATTCTTATGCTGGCTAAGAGATCCATCCATTATAACAATGGATTAAAGAAGGGGGATCTGGAGGTAAGGAAGCTCTATGGAAGTGATGTATCCGGGAAAACCCTTGGAATTATCGGGATGGGTAATATCGGTACACAGGTGGCAAACATAGCAACCTTTGGCCTTAATATGAAGGTTATTGGTTATCACCGGAGACTGAAAGAAAAAAAGCAGACGGAGTATGCTTTGCTGACCAATGATATGGATGAGGTCATATCCTCAGCGGATTTCTTGTCCCTTCACCTGCCAGGAGGAGCTTCTACCAGGCGTATTATTGGAGAACGAGAGCTTTCCTTAATGAAGCCGGAAGCCTATCTAATCAATACAGGACGGGGCGAGATCATTGATGAAACGGCTTTGATCCGGGTGTTGCAGGAGCATAGAATCAGCGGCGCGGCACTGGATGTATTTGAAGGAAATCTGCCAAAGCCGGATAATCCTTTATTACATATGGAGCATGTTATTGTTACTCCTCATACGGCAGCGTTTACCACGGAGGCACTAGAACGGATGGCATACCAGTCGGCACTGGGGATTTCGGAGGTGCTGGAGGGCAGACCAGTATCCTATCCGGTAAATAAGTTAATGAACAGCTTTGAGGAGCACAAAGGAATTACGGCTGTAATGAATTACTTTCGCTATGAATTTGGAAATAAATATTAAATTGGAGATGAGACAATGCGATCAATGCTGCAAATGCAGGGAACACTGTTTCTGCTGATCCTGTTGGGAATTTATGCCCAGAGGCGAGGAATCATAACCAGCGGAAACAGAAAAAAATTTACCGACCTGATCATTGAAATCATCCTTCCCTGCAATATTGTCAGTTCCTTTCTGATTGACTGGTCCTATGAACTTTTAAGGAATAGCATTACGATACTGGCAGTGGCATTTCTTACCCAGATAGCCTATGTCCTGATCAGTAAAATATTGTTCCGAAGGAGTGAAAGGCGTCGGCAGGCAGTACTTCGATATGCAATCATCTGTTCAAATGCAAGCTTCTTAGGAAATCCCATAGCAGAATCCGTATTTGGGAGTCAGGGACTCTTGTTTGCATCCATTGCACTGATCCCCTTACGATTTGCCATGTGGTCTTCCGGCCTTGCATTATTTACAAAAACGGATGGTAAGGCAACCATAAGAAAGCTGGTTACACACCCTTGTATTGTTGCGGTGTTTGTTGGATTTATTCTTATGCTTACCAGGTTTCCGGTACCGGGCTTTGTGCAGAAAACGTTGTCAGGTGTCGGCAGCTGCAATACAGCTATCTCCATGATTGTAATTGGATCGATTCTCGCGGAGATTCGAATGAAAGAAATTCTGGAGAAGGAGTTATTTTATTATTCTGTGATTCGACTGCTTATCATTCCGTTATTGGTATTGTTTTTCTTGAAAATAATGCAGGTGGATAGTATGGTGACCGGGGTGACGGTACTGCTAGCAGCCATGCCCGCGGGAAGTACCACGGTGATGCTGGCGGACAAATACAACGGAGATACCAAGTTTGCTTCGTCCTGCGTATTCTTAAGTACAGTGCTTTCGCTCATTACAATACCAGCGATCAGCCTGCTATTAATTTAAAAGAGGGCTATAGAGGGAATAGAATCGCAACATTGGAGATGGAACGTGGGTGCTTCGTTGATGATTGTAGTAAAGATGATTGTAGTAAAGATGATTGCAGTGATGATGGACTGAAGCAGTGTAGAAGTTTTGCAAACGCTATTCAATATGCCTGAAAGAATGGAGGAAGGAAATGAAGGTATTAATTTTTAACTCCGCAAAGGAGGAAGTGGATTACATAAAGGAACGTAATATAGCCTTCGGCTTTGAGTTGGCTTTCGCGGATTTTGACTTTAACTCGGCAGAAATGGCTCAATTTCAGGGATATGACGCTCTATGGATTGTGACTAACTGCAAAATAACAGCAGAACGGTCTGACATCATCGCAAAAGCAGGAGTGAAATTCATTGTATCGAGAGCGGCAGGTACTGACCATATGGATATTTCTGCT
>JAEWMZ010000156.1 GCA_023392995.1 Bacillota bacterium | reverse complement strand
ACCAATCCAAATCCTCATCCTCAAGATTTAGTTCAGGGCATTTTACACCACCCAAGCTCTTTAAATTAATGCTGCTCTTAAGCATTGATTTTAATTCCGCTCCCGTCATCTCCCGGGGCACTTTATTTGCCAAAATAATTCCTCCTTACGACTACGTTAATTTTATTTAAATAATTGCGAAACCCAATAACTAGAGCTATTTTTCATGCAGTTGATGCAGGTTCCTGAGCGAAATTCAGCCGTTTACAGCATGGAGCGAAGGAATTTGCATTAACTGTATGAAAAATTTTGTAAACTATAGTGTTTCGTAATTAACTATTCATAAAGCCAATCCAGCGTCTCCAGCCCTTCTCCTTCTAATCCCGCATTTCTTGGAATCAGTTTCTGATTCGCCGGAACAATACCTGCAATTACATAGCCGCCGGTGCCAAAGTAAATCTCGTGGGTTCCTTTTTCATATAAGAAAGCGTGAACATTAACCGCATCACACCCCTCTGCCTTCAGGGCATTGGCATAAACAACGGCAAGTCCTCCTCGGTCATCGGCATGGGTATTTGTCTCCAGATCCGGAACCTGGAGCCATTCCACACCCTTAGAATTGATATATCCTACCAGCACATAGGAGTTCTCCTTTAATTCCAGTGTTACCGTCACACCGCCTGCAATGGCCTCCCCAAGACCAAATCGTACTCCCTTGATCCCAAGAAGCTCCGGTGCACAGCTTTGGAGCTTGCAAGCCGCATCGGTAAAAATACTCTCACCCTTCTGAAGGGTATAAACCTCACAATTCGGCGAGAGCAAGGAAAACGCAGCCTCTGGAAGTCTGCCGATATCCTCGCCTTCCTTTTCTGCTCCCGGAAGAATTCCTGCCTTCAGCTTATCAAGGTTCTTCTTAAAGTTTTCCAGCTCCTTCTCGTACTGTGGCAGGCACTGCTGCCAGTGACCAAAGGCATCCCCGTCAGGGAACGGTATCTTTCTCTGTTTCGTCTGCATACTGTTGGCGAACAGATAGGTCTCCCCGGTCAGCTGCGCCAGCCTCCGGTACTTCTCCATACCCTCTTCCATATGGACAAGAGCCTCTTCCAGAAGCGTAAGATTACCGGAGCAATCTTCATTCATCGTATGCTTATATTCCAGAATTTTCATAGCTGCTTTTATTTTATCGATATAATTCTGGGTCATCAGACTGATCGCTTCCACATCGGTATAAATCCGTCTAATCTCCTCGGTTTCATGGGGAATATGAAGCCTCGCTTTTTCACCGGCTGCCACCGCTTTCTCTATCAAAGCCTCCAATTCATCGATCAGGTCATAGGGGGTCTCACCAATATGGGGCTGATGATTCAGTTCCCGCAGAATATAATCCTCCGGCTGCTCCCCTACTCTTGCCACAGAGTTCCAGAGCTCTCTGTTTGGCCGGTATCTAATTACATTGGTAAGCTGGCTCATCAACATTCCCAGACTCATGGTCTGACGATTGCCCTCTGTAATACCCACTCTGCCCAGAATCTTTGGCAGGCAATAGGCTGCCGTCTCCATAGAATCCAGCAGATATCTTGCCCCCTGGGTACTACAGCCATAATGCTCCGCAATTCTCTGGGTCCAGTAGCTATATTCCGTTTTCGGAGTACGATCCGGATTCCAGGCATAACGGAACCAGGCCTCGAACCACATCCAGTCCCGATCCAGCTGCTCAACTCTCGGTTCGGCCTTATCCGGGGAGTAAGGCCAATCCCAATAGAATAAGGGATAGAGATGAAGTCCGTTAACACCGAACCGGTTCATACCCGCCTGTACACATTTTTGAATATAGGTTGGTGCATTGAATTGAAATGGCTCCAGATTGGCCAGAATATGTACGTTCATGATATGAGTTGTTCCAATACCGCTAAGCTCCTGATGGATTTTCTGCCACTTCCCTCTGGGCAGATAGGTGGTGAGGCTCTCTCCGTTATATTTCCACATCGTATAGAGATTACCATAAAGCTCCATGGCACCCTTCATGGCTGCAACCGGATCACAGTCATGCCCTCTCAGAATAATCGGCGGCTCCTCTGTAATGCCTGCTGCCCGAATTCCTTCCTTCACAGCGGGTACAATCGTCTTCACAAACCAATCCGTCTTATTCTGGGTTCCGCGCAGCGCCTCTCCCAGACACACCATAAGCCCGATATGGGGAAAGGACTTAATAAACTCGATAATTGTTTTTGAAGTGTAATCCTCCACCAGCGGATGAATGTTACTTTGCAGCAGCTCCAGATTATGCTTCCTGGCAAAGGGATAGGGAATGTGAATATTATAGAATTTCAGCACCACCCAAATTCCTCTTCGGTCACATTCCTGGGTCAGCCAGCCAAAGACTTTCTGATTCATCTGAAATTCCTCTTCCGTAACCTCTAAGGCCTCCGGATAGTCCGGTACCTTTACAAAGGAAGAGAAGGGATGGCCGCTCCAGATATACAAAACATTGCAACGCTGGCGCAGCATCATATCCAGGTAGCTTTCCCAGCGTTTCAGATCATAGAACCAGGGGAAACGCTCCGGTGTCACCGGATATTCATAGGTTAATCTGGGAGGTTCAATCTTTGTCTTTTGAAGACCGATACAAGGTCCCCTCAGCTGAAACACCGGGGCATCGTAAAAGGCCAGCTCCAGGGGAAGCCTGCCTTCCTCGCGAATTCTTTCCTCCAGCTCCAGACAGCCATATAGCGCGCCGGAGTCACTCCCTCCTGAAATTACCGTAAGCTTTCCAGGACAGCTTTCCAGATAAAAGCCTTCCTTTTCCGGGGCTTTGGAGTGATAGAGCAGAATTTCATTCTCTTCCAACCAGGTTAGAAAGCTGTCTTCTCCTCTTACTCCCACATATATCTTATCTCCCGTCACTTTGCGGTAGTCCGCCGGCTCCCAGCCAGCAGTTTCTAACTTTACCTGATATCCATTTTCCCGCAAAGCCTTCTCTAGGTACTGAATTCCTAACATGATCCGTTGATTCTCCTGCTCTCCACGGATTATCGTAATTAATCTCATAGTATTACCTGTGCCTTTCCTCTACGATGATCTATCATCAAATGTTGGATGTAATATGTTCTGCATTCCTACCTAAGGTATGTCTGAAAAATGCTTGTGCCGGGCTGAATGCTCCACTTTGCGGCAGACAAGGATACTGCAAAGTGAGGCATGCAGAGCGGTGCAATGCATTTTCAGGCATGCCCTAACTTTAACTCCTTTGTTTTAACTCCCTGACAAAGCTTCCTTCCACGTCAGACCAATGCTGTTCGGCATGGTCAAGAATTCTTCTGGCACGTTCCAGGGGCATGGGTGAGAAGTATAAGAATAAGGCATTGGAGCCATAGCGGCTCACCAGCTTGTCCAGCCTCTCCAGCCACTCGTCCACTTCACCGGAATATACCTTTACCCAGAGTCCCTTGCCCGCTGCAACTGCTTTGTCATAAATCTCATACCACTGCTCAAAGGTTCCGTCAGGGCCATAATCTCCGCTGGTCCACTGCAAGGCATCAATTTCTTCAATTTCCATTAGCGCATCCATATGCTTTATGGCATCCGGGCCATCCAGATGATAAAGTACATGATCCAGCTGTTTCGCCTGCTTTCTCAAGGAGGGCAGTATAAATTCCCTGAAATTATCCGGTGACATCATAGCAGAGAAATCACACTGAAGCTTCGCCGTTCTGCCCGGCCCCCAGATCTGGAATACCGTATAGCAGGAACCCTTCTCCTCGTCCTTTACAATGTCATAGAACTGGTCATAATACTGAAAGTAGATATCATCAATCTGCCCAATTCTTCTGGTCATTTCCTCCGGTTCATCCACCATATCAAATATTGTATTCTGGGCTCCCCTCATGGAGGCCAGCACATCAATGTTCTCCATGATATCCGGTATTCCAATGTAGAAATCATTGCCCGCCAGCTCCTTCACCCTTCGAAAGAGCTCCAAATGCCTTTTGAACCACTCATTCTCCGGGTCATATTCCAGATCCTTATATTCCAGCCAGTCTTCTACAAATTCTTCAAACCATACCGTATTCTTATTAAATACAATATTACAGCCCAGATAACCCGCCATAGAACCGGGTCCGAAGTCAATACTCAAGTTCGGGAAGCTTTCTGCCATAAATTCATGGGTTTCACAAAAGTACCGAAAACGCTCAACAATTCTTTCTGCATTCAGGTATTTATCCTCCATATCCTTTGACCTCAAAGCTTCAGCCCGGTCTGCGTCCATCTCCTCTTCCTTATTAGCAATGATGCACATCAGCGGTCTGCCTGTATTCTGCCTCTTCCAGTATTGCTCCCATTTGGCTTTCGCTTCGCTCCAGTTCTTCTTATAAAGCATGAAAATCCCCCTTTAACCATAAATTATTTTTCGGCAATTCCAAAACAATATAGTTTTTGCATTTGTATTACAGCAGATACTATTTCTACGAGGGTCGTTTCCTTCGGGCTTAGCTTCCGCTTCGAAACAGTATTTGCTGTGTATACAATATCTTCAGTTAATGAGTTTCACAATCACCTCACAATTCTTACATAATATATGCTTACCGCGACGCCCGAACCATCTTAGCAGGACAACTCATGCAACCTCCGGTACAGCCTTCTCTGATCCTCATAGTCATTACAATAGGTTACTGCAATCAGCTTCTGCCCCGGCTTGATCAGCTTCTCAAAAACAGGGAAGCATTCCTCGCTGCTGCCTACCGCCCGGGCATTCAAAACAATTCCTGTACCCGCAAAAGCATCGGCAAAAACGCTAGGATCATTCGGTGCCGGGTCTGTCTGCACCGAGAAGGCTGCATCTGCCATCCGAATACCTCCAAGGCTCTTCACCATCTGGGTCTTACTCTCCCAGTTCCCGCAGGAATGGTAAACCACTCCGCCAAACACCCTGCCGATCTTCTCATCAGCCGCACCAAACAGCTCTAGATAGTCATCCGCCTGCAGCATAATCGAATTATCATCACTCATACCAATGCCCCCAAAGGCTCTGCTGCTGGCAAAGCCATGTCCCGGGGAAGCCAGATTACCTCCAATCAGTTCTCTCTGCTTTTTCAGAAATTCAATAAGCAGCTCCGCCGTAAGGTCAGCGGCTTTCGCAACCCCCTCAGGATCATCGTAGATCTCCAGAAAGAGATCATTAATAGGAAGCAGATAAGACAGCATATTTAAGGGTGATTGAATATCACAAAAGGACATTGGGAGCTGTCCCTTTGTCTTATCCAGAAAATACTCTTCCATCTCGAGAATATACTTCCCGATCTCTGTCTGATGAATCGGTACATAATCCGCCTTCAGGATCTCCTCCACCGTCTTAAAGCGAGGCAATACGGAGGGCGACTGTCCCTTGCCCCATACATACTCGCTTCCAAAGCTGGAAGCAATGTACCCAATTCCATACCAAGGCTCCAAGAAGTTGGCAATATCCGCTTCATAGCATAAGCTTTCTTTTAGTGCACCCAGCTGCAGCGCCAGAGATTCCTTATAGTCTCTGCATTTATCAAAAAACACTCCATTTGCCCGTACTCTGCGATAAACCAGAAGCCCTTGATTACCCTCCCAGAATTTACGATTACGTTCCTGCAGGGAGGCTTCATACTCCCTATACTTCTGAAAGTCAAATTGCCCGGGTTCTACCGGCGCAACGACAGTCCCCTGACTATCCTGTATACTGATATCAAATACCTGTGCCATATCTTCCTCCAAAACTATTTATGCTTCCTGCTCTGCAAACAAGGCCAGCTTACTATAGAAATCCTCCAGAATCAGTCTGGAATCAATCCGTTTATAAACTCGGATCGGGCGATTTCTGCGATCTGCGGTATACTGCATCTCCTTAGTAATGCCGGGTGCCAGCACCCATTCATATTCAAACCGATGCTCGTATAGCAGCAATCCCACTGCCGGAGAATCTCCCAAAACCCAGGTCTCTCCCGTGCGGAACGGACTCTTTCTGGGAATCTCCTCCCAGCTGTGCTCGATCAGCTGCTCAAAGAGATATCTTCCGATTTCTCCCTTGGGACGAACCTTATATTCCAGCTCCGCCAAAGATACCGGCATCATCTCATAGACATTCTTCGGTACCTGCCATACCGGGATGGACGAACCAAAGACCACATTCGCGGCATGGATATCATTTTTCAGATTGAATTCCGGTCCTCCTTCCGGATAACAGCCTCCGCCGATCCAGATGACCGTCAAGTGATCTGCTATGGCCGGTTCCAACAAGTAAGCACTGGCGATATCCGTCAGCGGTCCTAGAAATAAGACATAAAGTGGGCGCTTATCCACCTTCATTGCCTCACGGATAATGAATCTTGCTCCCTCCGAATCTATGGGGGTAGCCTCATCCGGCAAAGGCTTCGTCGCTCCCCGATACAGCATATTCTCACGGGGCAGCTTCATCTTATCAAAAACCGTCTCAAGCTCCTGATAGCTTCTCTCCATACTATCCTCATAACGATCACAGCCAAAGTGAGCCGCAATAAAGCCCGCATGCTCCAATTTGGGACTTAGTAATGCTTGTACCACTGCAAACTGGTCATCTGCTTCGTTCTTCATATCCGTATCTGTTATGACTCGTACCATCTTTTCCTCCGGCACACGAAAATGATAGCGGTCGTAAATCATCTAAATACCTCCTTCCTCACTCTCAACTCTCAGCTTATCCTTTTCTATGATTATCCTCTTCCTTGTTTATCCTTTTCATTGTTTCTTCTTTATAATAAGTACATAATCCCTGTCCTTGTCCTTCTTTGGCGGAAGAGCCGCAAAGCTTTTCCTATCCTGAAGCTCTTCTGCAAAGCTGGTAATGCCGCTCTCCGGATCAAACCAGAATGCCTCAAGCACCGCTCCCTGGTATTGATCAAGGCTTATAGAAAAGGGCCGTCCGCTATAGTTATAGCAGAGAACGAACTCCTCACCGGCAAATACACTGATATAATCGTACTTTTCTCCCGGATCACCCTCCAGCAGCTCCTGTGCCGCTTTACCCTTTGTAAAGCTTACACTTGCCATCAGCTGCTGCAAATGCGTCATCTGAAAAGCCCCGGGGTGCCCAAGTCCCGTCTCCCAATCATCCTTTACACCGAAAGCACCCTTCTGCTCTTCCTTTCGAAAAAATTGCATCACGGAATTATCACCATAGGTATGGCCAAACGCACCTGCAAATACAGACCAGTAAGCGTAGCGGCGAACATCACAGGCCTGCCAGTAGGGCTGACTTTCATCATGAAGCCCCTGCAGGATATGTTCATAGGAAGGTTCTCCGTCAATGGTTGGCTTCGCGGGCTTTCTGGCGTAATCTCTTTGGACATAGCGCCACACATCCTCACCATAGTAATCTTCTTTTACCGCATTGTCGTCCCAGGCGCCGAGGGAAGCCTGATCATATCTTCTATGGCCGGATTGGAACATGTTAAAGTCCAGCCACTCCTTTTCATGATGCCACAAGGAGGAAGAGGTTCTTCCAAAGGGATGATAAGCTACCAGCTTCTCCGGAGTTCGCTCTTTTATCCTTTGCCCCATACGATCTACCACTGCCTCGTTCACATCACCCCGGACATCTCCTCCCAATATCCAAACGATATTAGGAAAGGCTCCGTAACGATCTATTATAAGCTGCGTGTACTCATCTACATTCTTAAGGTTTAAAGCTCCACTCTTTATTACACTGCTGCCCCATGCCGGGAGGATTCCCATATAAAGCCCCAATTCCTCTGCCATATGAATGACCTGATCCACCTGCTCCCAATAATCACCCGTCAGATTCGGTCTTGCAAAGTCTCCCTCCAGCAGCGCCGTACTCCCAGACAGATTGGAGGAATCAGTCCCGTGTAAAAAATCCGCCAATATGATATTAAAGCCTTTCTCTTTTCTATCCTTTAGATATCTGGCTGTTTCCTGAAGTGTCAGCTTTTGAAATAACAGCCAGGCTGTATCACCCAGCCAGAAAAAAGGCTCTGTGCCATTCATCAGATACCTGCCATTTTCACTCACTCGAAGCCTACCCATTTCCCAGGGTTTTTTATAATTTAACATAACTTCCTCCGTTCTCAGGTTTATTCCACGTTACCATTGTTTCTATATCTCACATCAAATCAATCATTTTAGATTCCATCGTTTCAATCTATTTTAGCAATTGCAAGATGCCCTTGTTGCTGTTGTTTTTCATACATTAATAGGGATTCCTGCGCGATTTCAGCCGTTTCCTTCGGGCACTTTACAGCACGGGGCGAAGAATTTGTATTAACTGTATAAATTATTTCACAAATGATAGCCTTTCGATATCGACTAATGAAATATTCTTACATTGCAATTAAATTATTTTTATTTAATTATTAAATTAAATTTAGTTAATTAAACTTTGCTTATCGATGTATATATTTGGTGTTTTTTGTACATTTTACACGGTTTACTATGGCCTTTACCTCAATATTAGCATGGTTTTTATGGATAGTCAAATTTAAATTGGTGATTTTTTTACTAAATTATTAAATTAACAACTACGTTTTACGTCAAATATCAGCTTAACATTAATTAAATATTATGATTTTTAAGAACAAATTTAATAAACTATTGACTGAATTCTTATTTTCGGATACACTATATATAATTCAAATCGCAAATAGGAGGCGAGATAATGTCTATTTCAGCCAAAGAACTAGCCACCAAATTGAACATATCGGCCGCAACTGTCTCCATGGTCTTTAATAACAAGCCAGGAATCAGTCCCGCTACCAAAGCAATGGTATTGGAAGCCGCCAAGGAGTTCGGTTATGAGCCCGCAAAGAAGGCGGAAGAAAGCCAGCCGAACCAAATCATTCATTTTATTATCTATAAAAAGCACGGAAACGTCGTAACAGACACACCATTTTTCGCTCAAATTATGGAGGGAATTAATCTTCAATGCCAAAAGTACCATTGCCGCCAGCAAATCACTTATGTCTACGAAAACCCCTCCCTCCAGACGCGCCTGAACGATATCTATAAACTAGAATGCTCCGGCATCCTTCTGCTTGCAACAGAGATGGAACCCAAGGATTTTAAACATTTCGAGAAATTGAATGTTCCCATTGTAATTCTGGACAATTATTTCGAAGATATCAAACATGACAGCGTATTGATCAACAATACACAAGGCGCTTATTCTGCAACAAAGCATCTGATTCAAAACGGGCACAAACAAATTGGTTATCTGCATTCCAATATCGAAATCGGAAACTTCAAAGAACGCAGAGACGGTTATTGCAAAGCGCTTTCAGCTCATCAGCTTCCCGTTAATGACAACTTTATAAGCTCCGTAACACCTACCTCAGAGGGCGCCTACGAGGATATCAAGCGATATCTGGATACATCGCCGAAGATAGCCTCCGCTTACTTTGCAGACAATGATATTATCGCAGTAGCAGCCATGAGAGCCTTTAAGGAAGCAGGCTTTAAGATCCCTGAGGATATATCCATCATCGGCTTTGATGATTTGCCTATTTGTACGCTGACCGAACCTGCGCTGACAACAATGAGCGTACCGAAATTACAGCTCGGAGCCTTAGCCGTGGACAGACTTGTAAACCAGATCAACAATAACACAAATGAGATTATTAAAATCGAAGTGGCTCCTACCTTAACCGAAAGAAGAAGCGTCCATACACTTCCAACCTCTTTCCTATAATTTCTTCCATATAAGCAGCAAAATAAGTTTCAAAACAAATGATAAAATATCTTTCAAAACTAAATACCAAAATAGGTTTCAAAGCAAATACGAAAGTAAGTTTCAAAAATAGCCAGCTTTTACATTTCCTATTTTAAGCATTTAAAGTATCCGAATCAGCCTGTCTCAAGCCAATTCGGATACTTTTTCTAATTAGTAGCCATGGGTCAGCGCTCCGCCATCCACCGCAAACTCCTGTCCCGTCAGATAGGCAGAGGCACGACTTAGCAAAAAGAGCACCATGTGTCCTACTTCTTCCGGGCAGCCAAACCTGCCCAGCGTTATTTTATCCAGTGCTGCCGCTTTTCTGTCCGGATTTTTCTCAAACATCTCCTGATTAAGCTTCGTCAGGCACCAGCCTGGCGCAACACTATTCACCAGAATATTATCCTGCTTCCACTCCTGGGCAAGACCTCTGGTTAATCCGTTTACACCGGATTTTGTCATGCAATAGGGCACAACTCCTGCAAATCCCATATGAGCCGCCATAGAGGAAATATTAATGATACGTCCCACATATTCCGATTGCTTCAAATACGGAAATGCTTGGCGGGAGATCTCAAACAAGACTTCCAGATTCACCTGCGTAATCATACGATACTTCTCTTCCGGAAATTGTTCTGCTCGTTCCTTATAGGTAATACCGGCGTTATTCACCAGAAAATCCAGATGTCCTTCTCTGTCCGCTATATCCCGGAGAACCCTTTTTGTTGCAGCATAATCCGTCAGATCCACCTTCACATCTATCATATCCCCGGATATAACCTCATCCTCGGAGCGTTCCCCTCTGGACAAGCTGTAAACTCTTGCCCCAGCATCCGTAAGCACCTTCGCTATCCCCATACCGATACCACGGCTTGCTCCCGTCACAATTCCAACTCGCCCTTCCAGACTAAACAAATTATTTATGTAATCCGTACTTCTCATATATCCTCCTGCACAGCAAGCAATATGCCTCACCTTATTTTATCTCTTCCAGGAATTCTTCCTTAAAGCGGAAGCCCCAGCCTGCACCTTCTCTGGGATAAGCATACCCTCTCTCAACCCTCATGACATTGTCTATAATACCGTCAATCCAATCAAAGGATTCCGCGCCGTAAGCACCCGGAACCGTACACAATAAGGGCACATCATAATCTTTATAATAATGAGGCAGCACCGGAATTTTATAAGCATTTGCTAAAGCTGCTGAATTACGCCATTCTTCCACTCCTCCAAGCCGGATCAGATCAGGCTGCCACAAATCCAGTGCGTTACGGGCAATGAGATTTTTCAAAGCCTCAAGGTCGTACTCCCTCTCGCCCATCGCCAAAGCAATCCCTGTTTTGTTACGCAGAATCTCATAACCCGAGAAATCGATATGGGACACCGGTTCTTCAAACCAGTGAATGCCAATCTTCTTCGCCTTTTCAGACAGCTCCACAGCGCTAACCACATCCAAACCCTGATTGGCATCCATCATAATCTTGACGCCAGCACCCAAACCTTCTCTGCACTTTGTCAGACGATCCAGATCCTTCTCAATGCTGCCGGAGCCCACCTTAATCTTAACCGCGGTAAAGCCTCTTTCCTTATATTGAAGGACTTCCTCCAAAAGCTCTTCCTCTGAATAAGAGATCCAGCCTCCGCTGCCATATACCGGTATTTTCTGAGCCGCCGTACCAAGCAGCTTCCAAACCGGCGCATCCAGCGTTCTGCCCCAGGCATCCCACATAGCAACATTCAACGCCGCTATTGCGCAATTATTAATGCCTGTATTACCAAAGTACTCCGCTTCCTTATCCCATTGCTGTTTAACCTTAACCGTTTCATAAACCTGAAAACCTCTGGCGAAATTACATACATCTCTTAAAGCTCCCTCAATCGCCCCCGGGGAATAATGAAAGGACAACAAATAGCCCTGCCCCTTAATCCCAGCCTGCGTAGTAACTTCAACAATATAAAATGCAATTTCACTAATTGTATGAGTCGAATCCGCAATCGGTTTACTAATCTTAGAAACAGCCCTGTAAAACCTCACGTCTCTTATCTCATGTTCCATATCCATTCTCCTTCTCTTACACTTACTGTCATTCGCCCTCCAGGTCACCTCAATGCAGGATGTGAAACATACTACATTTCACATTGATACCAATCACGAATGGAGACCTGCATTCTTGTACTCGCTGCAAGCAATAAAGTCACTAAATCATCTTTCTTATACCCCTCCAGATCCACCTCACGCCCATCATGCGATATGACGCAATTTCTTAAAGGGTTACCCCCGCCTTCCATATGGCGAGATCGTGATAGCCAAGCTCCTCACTTTTCACCTTTTTACCAGAGGCAATGGCAAGAACAAGTTCAAATAACTCCTCTGACAACTCAGCCATACTGCAAGACTCCAAAAGTCTTCCGGCATCAAAATCAATCCAGTCCCTCTTCTTCACTGCCAGGCTGCTATTACTGGAGATTTTAACCGTTGGCACCGGTGCTCCAAAGGGAGTTCCTCTGCCCGTAGTGAAGAGGATCACCTGGGCTCCTGATGCGGCCAGCGCCGTTGCAGCAACCAGGTCATTTCCCGGAGAGCTTAACAACAGCAAGCCTTTGTCCGCTGCAACTTCACCATACTCCAGCACCCCGGTCACCTGAGCACTACCGGATTTTTGCGTACAGCCAAGCGATTTGTCTTCCAGTGTGGAGATCCCTCCCTTCTTATTACCCGGGGACGGATTCTCATAGATTGGTTGATCATATCTTTTATAATAATTCTTATAATCATTAATTAAAGCTACCGTCTGATGGAAGACCTCTTCGTTGACACATCGGTTCATAAGGATGGTTTCCGCTCCAAACATCTCCGGTACCTCCGTCAGTATCGTGGTTCCTCCCTGAGCAATCATCAAGTCGGAAAATTCACCCACAATCGGATTTGCCGTAATACCGGATAAACCATCGGAGCCTCCGCACTTAAGTCCTACAACCAATTCCTTGGCAGGTATTCTCTCCCGTTTGAACCCAGAAGCATACTCCATCAGCTCTAACAGCAGCTGCTTTCCCTCTTCCAACTCATCCTCAGAGTCCTGGCATATAAGAAATTTCATTCTCTTATCACCAACTGTACCCAGGTGTTTTTTCATCTCTTCAATACTATTATTCTCACACCCAAGACCCAGCACCAGAACTCCCCCGGCATTTGGATGGTTCATCAGCCCCGCCAGTATTTTCTGCGTGTTCCTCTGGTCATCCCCCAGCTGAGAACAGCCATAGGGATGCGTAAAGGCAACCACACCGTCAACTCCCTCTCTCTCAAATTCCTTGCAGTTCTTTTCCAGCAGTCTTGCAATATCATTGACACAGCCAACGGTAGGTATAATAAATATTTCGTTGCGGATACCCACCTTTCCATTTTCCCTGCGATAGCCCTCAAAGTAGCTAGGTCTGCCGGCAGAGTCTTTGACAAGCATTTCACTCTTCCCCACCGGTTGATAGCTGTATTCCAGAAGCTCACCCAGACCCGTAGCCACATTGTGTGTATGTACCCATTCACCAGCTCTTATGCTTCTATTCGCCTTACCGATGGAATGACCGTACTTAATAATCTCACATCCCTCGCCCAGATTCATCAGCGCGAATTTATGACCTGCCGGAATATCCTCAGTGATCTCAACCTTTGCCTCACTAACCGTTAATTCCTGCCCCGTGTATAGCGCCTCCAAGGCAACCGCCACATTATCCTTATCATGGATTCTAATCGCCGCCTGCATTCCACTCCTCCATTCCAAGTAATCTATTTGGGTAATTGTGAAACTCATCAACTGAAGATATTGTATACACAGCAGATACTGCATCGAAGCGGAAGCCAAGCCCGAAGGAAGCATTGGAGCGAAGAAATAGTATCTACTGCGTATACAATTACAAAAACCAAATCGTTTCGCAATTGCCTAAAGTAATCTATTTATATTTTTCTCATAGCCTGTCTGACACCAATGAATCTGATATCTGTAAGATCCTGACTCACCTGATAGACCAATCCCGGTACCTTTGTCAGATCCCGATCCCAAAAGCTTGTATTAGATAAGAAAGCGCTTACAAACTCTCTCTCATCCTTACCGGAGTTCTCTGCAAAAAACTCCAGAACCTCTCTATCATCTTTAATCGGATACGTTTCCTCGCCTCTTTTTCCAATCAAAACTCCGTCTTTAATTTCAGCCGAAGTATAGAACTCCATCAACGCCGCCAACGAAAATGTTAAGCGGGAAGGAAGGCAGCAATACTGCTTTTCATAAGCTAAAAGACTAGGCAGACATCTCGCTTTCCATTTCGATACCGAATTCAGTGAAATCGCCAGCAGAGCGTGCTTTATGTATGGGTTCTGAAAACGTTCGATTACTGCATCCGCAAAGGAATGCAAGTCCTCCGCAGGCAAATTAAGCGTAGGGATTATCTCGTCATATATCGTTCTGGATAAAAAACTCTTCACATCCTTGTCCAGCATGGAATCCAGCACAGAATCATTGCCCGCCAAATAAGAAGCCAGAGCAAAGGAGGTATGGGCACCATTCAAAATACGCACCTTTCTTTGCTTATAGGGCTTCTGATTATCCGTAAAGATTACGGGCAGCCCCGCTTTGGTTAAAGGAAGCTCCTTCTCTACCGCTTTATCACTTTCTATTACCCAGAGAGCAAAAGGCTCACCTGTTACAATCAATTCATCGCGGTACCCGCAGCTCTGCCAGAGCGCCTCCGCTTCCTCTCGCGGAAAGCCGGTAATAATACGATCCACCAAGGTACTGCAAAACACACAGCTTTTTTCCATCCAGGCAATGAATTTTGTTCCAAGCTTCCATTGCTTTGCCAGCTTCATTACGATCTCTTTTAAATGTATGCCATTATCATCAATCAACTCTACAGGAAGTATAATCAGACCCTTGCCCTGGTCACCCCCAAAATGCAGGAATCTTTCATGTAAGAACTTTGTCAGTTTGCCAGGATAGCTCTTGGGAGGGCACATGTCATAGCAATCCTTCTCATCATATACAATCCCCGCTTCCGTTGTATTAGAAACAACGAACCGCAAGGTATCAAGCTTTGCCAGCGCTGCATATTCCTCATATTCCTGGCAAGCATCAACAACCCCGGATACACTTGTAACAATTCTGTTCGAAACGGTCTCTCTGCCGTCTTCAATTCCTCTCAAGGAAACAGTATACAGACAATCCTGTTGTCTGAAGCTATCCAGGCTGCCATATTCAATGGGCTTCACCAGAACAATACTGCCATCAAAAAATCCACCTTCATTGGCTATATCTAACATATAATCCACGAAACCTCTTAGAAAATTTCCTTCCCCATATTGCATAACCCGAATTGGTCTGTCAGCTTTTTTCACCAAATTTACATTCAAAACATTCATTGTACACCTCTCTTACAGAATTATTAATGTAAATGCTTACAATGTTTATTTTATCACAAACAACATCTTCGTCAATAGTCTTTTCTATTATTTATGATTTTTTATGCAATATGCTCATATAATAATATCAAATATTGTAGAATATTGAGGTATAATAGACTCTTGTCATTTTTTCACTTCTGAAATATAATATCATATTGTAAGCACTTACATTAAGCACATATGTTTTGACATATCCTCTTGTAATTTACCAAAAGTTCATTTAAACTGATTTATGGTAGCAAAAAACGGAAATGATTTCGGTGTTGATTGACAAGCATTCCCCGAATCATGAATCGAGGTACGAAAAATGAATATATACGATATATCAGAGAAGGCAGGCGTTTCTATCGCCACTGTATCCCGCGTAATCAACGGTAATTCCAACGTAAGCGAAAAAACGAAGAAAAAGGTAATGGACGTGATTGAAGAGTGCGGATACACCCCAAATGCATTTGCCAGAGGGCTGGGACTCAATTCCATGAAAACCGTTGGCATCCTGTGTGCAGATTCCTCTGATCCCTATATTGCAAGCGCAATCTTCTTTATTGAACAGGAACTCCGCCGCAATAATTACGACGCCCTCCTGTGCTGTACCGGTTATGAACTGGAGGATAAACAAAAATATATTAACCTGCTCCTCTCCAAGCATATAGATGCCATCATTCTAGTTGGTTCAAACTTTGTTGAAGCCGATGACAGCAGCAACAACTATATCAAGGAGGCAGCAAAAAGCGTGCCGATCTCCATTATTAACGGCGCTTTAAGCGGCGAGAACATCTACTGCACTCTCTGCGACGATCACCGCGCCGTCTACGAAGCGACTCAGGCGTTGCAGGAGAGCGGCTGCAAGGACATTCTCTATCTATACCATGCTAATTCCTACAGCGGTAACAAAAAGCGCTCCGGATATCTGGCAGCAATGGCGGCGGATACAACACACACGCACCGAGACGATTATATCCAATATGTGAACGGAGATATTTCAGAGATAAGAAATCATCTGAATACCTTATATAAGCACAAGCTGACCTTTGATGCAATTATTACTTCCGACGACCTGCTGGCCATCGGAGCTTTGAAGTTCGCCAAGGATAATAATCTCTCCGTGCCGGAACAACTATCCATTATCGGATACAACAACTCCATCATATCCCAGTGCAGCGATCCAGAATTAACCTCCATTGATAATAAGTTGGAAACCGTCTGCGCTCATTCTATCTCTACCCTCATGAGTGTATTACGGGGGCAGGATGCACCTTTAAAGACAGTATTCTCAGCTGAATTAATTGAACGAGGTACTACTCGCTTTTGCTAATTCAGACCTTCAGTTCTTCTGTCTCGTTGTGGATATTTTGGTATCATTCTCTCCAGTCATTACTTAGGGCATGTCTGAACACGTAATGCAGGTTTCAGACACACCCTTGTCAAGGCATTTGCTCTTAACAATAACTGCTTACGAAGGTTTTATGAATGACAATACCGCTTACCGGCGGAGGAACGGAGACGAATATGAAACAATTTTTAGACCAGGATTTTCTCCTGTCTACAGAAACTGCTGCTAAGCTTTTTCACAATTACGCAGAAAAACTGCCCATTATTGATTATCACTGTCACATCAACCCCAAGGATATCGCATTCGATCGAAAATTCGATAACATCACTCAGGTCTGGCTAGGCGGTGATCATTATAAGTGGCGATTAATGAGATCCCATGGAATCGATGAACACTATATCACCGGTAATGCTCCTGATAAGGAGAAATTTATGAAATGGGCTGATACCCTTTCTAAATGTATCGGAAGCCCTCTTTATCACTGGAGCCACCTGGAGCTTCAGCGTTATTTTGATTATCATGGTGTTCTTAACACAAAAACGGCTGAGGAGGTATGGAAGCTCTGCAATGAAAAGCTGGCAGAGGACTCCATGTCTGTACGTAATATCATTCGCAAATCCAATGTCACTCATATCTGTACTACGGATGATCCTGTGGACAATCTGGAATGGCATGATAAGATCGCTGTTGACCCCACCTTTCATGTCAAGGTGATTCCTGCCTGGCGGCCGGATAAAGCAATGAATCTGGAGAAGGAAGATTATCTGGATTATTTAACGAAGCTGGAAAAAGCGGCCGATATGAAAATCGATAGTTACGATGCCCTTCAGGCTGCTCTTAAAAAACGCATTGAATATTTTCATCAAAATAATTGCAGAGTATCCGATCACGGACTTGACTTCGTTATGTATGTTCCCGCGTCTGAGGCTGAGGTCAAAGACATCTTCTTAAAACGCCTCTCAGACAGTCCCCTGACGGAAACCGAGCTGCTTCAGTTTAAAACCAATTTTATGCTTACCATGGGCAAGCACTACCAGGAGTTTGGCTGGGTAATGCAGCTTCATTACGGCTGCAAGCGAAGCAATAATACAAAAGCCTTTACCACCCTTGGTCCGGATACCGGTTATGATTGCATTGACAATCATACTCCCTCCGGGCAGATTGCTGACTTCCTGAATGCCCTTGACCGCATCGACCGTCTCCCTAAGACCATCATTTACAGCTTAAATCCTGCGGACAACGCAATTATCGGCTCGATCATCGGGTGTTTTCAGGACTCTAGCGCAATCAGCAAAATACAGCACGGAAGTGCCTGGTGGTTCAATGATCACAAGACCGGCATGACAGATCAGCTGACCTCACTGGCTAACCTTGGCTTTTTGGCCGGTTTTGTTGGTATGCTCACCGATTCCCGCAGCTTCCTGTCCTATTCCAGACACGAATATTTCCGCAGAATCCTTTGTGATCTGATTGGTAATTGGGTTGAGAACGGTGAATACCCCCAGGATTTTGATATTCTGGGCGAGATTGTATCGAATATTTCTTATTATAATGCGTTGAACTATTTTAATTTTTAGCTAGAATGATGGAATTCTAGAAATAACAATGGAATTCTAGAAATAATCATAAGCATAATTCAACCTTGCTTTATATAAAATATGCTCCCTTCCTGAGCAAACTAAGAAAACGGTAGTCCAGGGAGGAAGCATATTTTATGTTCAGAAGTACATCAGCGATCCTGTAATTCGGAGATTCAGAATTGCAAATCAAGAGAATTAGAATTAAATCATATGAAAATCTACTCTTTTATACATCTTATTTCTTGGACAATACAATCATATCTAATCAGGTATAATATTGAGCTTGGGCATTATATAATGTTGCATAGATCCCCTCCTCCTTTAACAGCTTGTTGTGATTTCCTTGTTCTGCAATTCTTCCAGAATCCAACACGATGATATCATCACAAAATTTGCAGCTACTCATTCGATGCGAAATATAGACTGCTGTCTTTCCTTGAATCATGTCATTAAAGTTCTGATAGACCTCCGCTTCTGCTATGGGATCTAAGGCTGCTGTTGGTTCATCCAGAATAACAAAGGGAGCATCTTTATATAATGCCCTTGCAATTGCAAGCTTCTGAGCTTCCCCTCCCGATAACTCTACCCCATCTCCATTGTTCTTATACAGGAGGGTATAAAGCTTATTCGGCATTCGTTCCACCCGTTCCTTCATTCCAGTCTGTTCCAGGATCTTCCACATCCTTTCCTCCACTTCTTCTGCGCAGGACACATTATAAGCCAGCGGAAGTGCTAAAAGCTTGAAGTCCTGGAAAACCACGGAGAACAAGCTACTGTATTCGCTATAATCATAATAACGAATATCAATCCCATTTAATAAAATTCTTCCCTCTGTAGGATCATAAAGTCTGCATAGAAGCTTAATCAGCGTGGTTTTTCCTGCACCATTTCTGCCAACAATCGCACATTTGCCTCCAATCTTAAAGTTCAAACTTACATCCTTCAGTATCATTTCCTGTGTGCCCGGGTATTGAAAGCTGACATGCTCAAAGGTAAATTCATACATTCCATCCGTTCTCTTTTCAACAGGTAGCGTTCCCGTATAATGGATATTCGGTTTCTTTATAAATTCCTCATATGTACTTAAGTATTCCGACCTATAATGAAAGCTATTATAATCAATCAGGGCTTCTTGCATCGAATTGGTAAAAAGCAGTACGGCACCGGCATACATCAGCACATCCCCAACGGGGATGGCTCCGTAGATTGCTCTGGCCCCAATAATAATATACAGTACCCCGGAAGCCAATTGAGTAAGGAATAGAATAAATGCGCTCAAAGCTCCTTCTTTTATGCCCCAATTCAGGTAAAACCCCTTCATCCTTTTAACCATATCATCATAATATCCCTCGATTAAGTTCTGTAAGGCGAAGATACGGATTTCCTTCCCATATTGATAATTGTTCATTAGACTGATCATGTACTGACCCAGTGCATTCAGATGCTCATTTTTTTTACTGTATTCATAAAACTTTTTATAAGAACGTTTCAGTAACATAACTCCCAGCACCAAAAGAAGGATATACATCAATACCATCAGTAAATTCGACCATATAGAGGTAAAAAAACCGCCTGTTACCACCTTCGTCTGCGAGAATAGTATCACTACAAAACCAAAAGCAATCAAAGTGGATATGATTTTTTCCGTCAGGGTATAGATGCTTTGAATTTGAGCCTCAATCCCCCCTGTACTTTGTTCTCCAGACCTTACCCGTCTTATGGCATCCATTGTCTCGGTCTTCTCAAATTCTTCATATTCCATACGAAAGGATTTGTCTGCTGTCTGAAAGAAGATGGTATCTGCACCGGCTTCTTTTAGCGCCAGGATACTCTGGCTGCAGGCTTTGGCAATCAGATTCAGTACCAGGGTAGAGATCAATAATATGGCTACTACGCGGATGCAATCCTCATAGCGTCCAGCCAGAACCTGGTTTAGTAGCCTTGCATAGAAGAATAGATGCACGAATGGCTGCGCCGCACCCGCCAGCGAACCAATCCCAATCACCCATACTATATTAGGATGATCTGACCGAACAAGCTTAAGAAAACCGAGATACTTATGCCATGCTTTCCTGAATCCCATATGTATTCTCCTCTCTGTAGTACTGGCTTTGCACCTCAAACATCTGAGCATATCTTCCACCCTTAGCCATCAATGTTTCATGGGTTCCCTCTTCTGTAATCCTGCCGTCTTCCAGAAACAGAATATGGTTGCAAAATCTGGTGGAGGCCAACCGATGAGATATGAATACGGCGCTTTTCCCATCCAGGAGCTTTTGATACTGTTCATAAATTTCTGTCTCAGCGATAGCATCCAAAGCAGCCGTAGGCTCATCCAAGAGCAGCAGCTTTGCATTCTTATACAGAGCTTTCGCCAACATGAGTTTTTGCTGCTCACCTCCCGAGAGCTGTATTCCATTTTCATCGATATCCTTATTCAGATAGGCGTCCAGTCCTTTTTCCAAACGATCTATCCTCTCTTTTAAGCCAGAGCTCCTAAGGATTTCATCCAACCTTACCTGATCTGCCTGCTCCTTCGTCGTTCCGCAGATATTCTCTCCAATGGTATAGGATAGTGTTATCGTATCCTGAAAGATTACTGCAATCTGACGAAAATAACTCTCTATATTCATTTCCCTGATATCCATACCATTCACTAATATTCTTCCCTTCGTCGGCCGATAGAATCCGCACATGAGCTTTACCAGTGTTGTTTTTCCTGCCCCATTCATTCCTACCAGGGCGAATCGATCGCCTTTTTTAAGGTGAAAACTAATATCTTTAAGCACATACTCCTTACTTCCCTTATAGGCGTAGGATACATGATCAAATTCCAGCTCGAGAGCTTTCTCTTCTTTGACTTCATTTCCCGTATCATGGCAAAATTCATCCGGCCGATCCAGAAATGCGCGAAGATCACATATCATCAGGCTCAATCGACTGACCTCCGACATGTTTTCCGTAATTTTCATGATCCAATCGGAAAGGCCGCTGATGATACCCAGATATAGCACAAAGTAGGAAACATCAAGACCCTGCATCAATAAATAGATCAGGTAGCCATAGCAAACCCCATCCCTGAAAAAGCGCAGGACGATTCCAACTACATCGTTGATATAATATACGCCTCGGATTTTTAACTTTATTTTTTTCAAGGACAGATTAGAGCTTTTGTATACCCGTTCTATAAGCTTGTTCAGCTGATAGAGTCGAATATCCTTTCCTGCCTTGACATCAACGGATTCCTCCTGCAGGTATTGCTGGGTAACCATGATTTTTGCCAGCTCGTCTTTCCTTCCATGTTCATACCTCTTGGCATACCGGAATACTCCCAGCTGGATAAGAGCAATAAGGAAAAGCAGGATTACGATAAGAGGACTGGCAAAACTGATAATCGCGGAATAGGTAACCAAACCAAGAAGATTGGTTAAAAGCTTGACATTACTATGCAGAAAACCTTCCACCCCATCCGTATTGATACGCACACTGTTTTCTGCCTTCTCCAACTCCTCCCTGGTTCTTTCCTCTTCAAATAGATGATAATCCATATGCAAGCATTTACGTAGTAACAGGCGGGTTAACCAGAAGGCTCTAAAATCAATGTACTGATATGTATTGCGTCTAACCAGAAACGTACTGGCTGCCGTAATTAAGCTATATCCAAAGAATATTATTGCAATAACTAATATGTAGCGGGATAGCCCTACACCACCTTCCAATAGGCGAATAACCGCCGCCGGTGCTACTACGGCTCCAAGCGGCATCAGAACACGAAAAACCACCTCTGCAGCTGCGTAAAACAATATTCTTTTGTCCTGCTGCCACATATGCGAATAGACAAAACAATAATTACGAAACATGGAGTACGCAGGCTTGGTTTTATTACCGGTTTTATTACTGGTTTTATTTCTGGTTTTATTTCCGGTTTTATAGTCGGTATTTCCATTGTATAATTCTTTCTTCACATTGATCTCTTGCCCTTTTTGCCTTTTTGGGCTCTCTTGCCTCTCTTGCTTCTTTTGGCTTTTCTTATCTACTTTCTCCACTTTCATAGTATCCTCCCTGAAATATACCTGCCGGATGCGCTTCTCACTATAACCCATTTCTATAAAGGCAAGCTTTGACGCTGCATTTTCATGCTTTATCTCTTTGATTTTGCGGTCTTTCCCGCAGCTTTTACATAAAAATACTCTATCATAGTTTCGCAAAAAAAGTAAAAAAGTACACGGATGGTAGAAATCCGTGCACGAATTGCAGTCATTTACAAAGGAAGCATGATTTCCGTTACAAACACTCCCGGTTCATTTTTCCTGTTGATGAAACCATCGTATTTTTCTATGATCCGATTGATCCGCTTGAGCCCATGCCCATGGTTGCCTCTCTTTTCAGAGATATATTCCTCATCCAGCTTCCTCGCAGGCTCATTCGTGCCATTGGCAACAGAAATATAAAGCTGTTTCTTTAAGATTCCGATATAGAGGCGGATAAATCGTCCTCCTGTCCCTATCTCCAGCTGATTACAAGCTTCCACCCCATTATCTATTAGATTGCCTATCAACACACAAAGATCCAGATCCGACACGGTAAGCTTCGCCGGAACCTCTGCCTTATAATGAATTTCAATCTCTTCCTTAAGCGCAAGTGATAGCTTGGAGTTTAATATTGCATCCAGGTTCACATTACCGGATTCAATAAGCTGGTGAATACTGCTTAAATCCTCCTCCAGCCGATCCAGATACTCAGCCGCCTGCACTGTCTGCCCAAGCTTCAGATGGGCTTTTAGTGTCTGAAGATGGTTATGGTAGTCATGCCTCCAGCCACGCATCGTCTGATAGATATTCTGAACTTCATTGACTTGTCTGTCTAAAAGCTGGTTCTGGTAAATAGCTGCACTCTCTTCATATGTTTTATTATAATAACGCTGATTACTTCCCGTCAGATAATAAAGAATCAGAAGGATATAGCCTCCGATGGTTCTGCTTTCCGGATAAAAGAAGCCACTCCCTGCAATAAATAAGACCTCAAGATAAAACAGGCAATGAAAAACCAGTGACATTTTGTGATCCCTGACTTGAAAGAATTCAAAGAAGGATAGCATAAGGAACAACAGGATAATCAGGTCTGTAATTCCCTGATTCACATACCTGCGCACTAGCAACCACAGACCGGCAGCTATCCCCGTCAATAGAGCTGTGGTCAGCCAGGTGGTTCTATTCTTCTGTGGAAAGCAGGACACATAACGTCCAACCAGCAATATTATGATAGGTAGTAGTCCATAGGTGAAATTCATACCGGTTCCCCTCCTTTATAATACGCAATGAAAGCCTCATTCACAGCTTTGTACATGCTCCTGCTGATCGGAACCTTCCATCCCCCTTCCAGGATACAATCCGTTCGGGTCACCCGTTCTACAAAGGCAAGATTCACCAAATAACTTCTATGGCAGCCCAAAAAACCCTGGCTTAGGGTCTTACTCAGCTCATTGAGCGATTTCTTAATCTCAAAAATCCTGTCCCTGGTATGAATCGATACATAGTGTCCCAATGTTTCAACGAAGAGGATATCTTCCACCCAGACCTTAACCTTTTCTCCTGCTGCCTCAAGAATAAGATACTGCTTCTCCTTCTTCATACTTTCCCTGACCAACTCCAAAAGAGGAAACAATTGGCTTTCTGAGAGGGGCTTTAACAGGTAGCGAACCGCACCAACCTCGTATCCTTCAAAGACATATTCTCGGCTGTTTGACAAAAAGGCAAGGATCACCTTTTTATCCACCTGCCGGATGCATCTTGCCAATTCAATACCATTCATCCGATCTAATTCAATATCCAGTAAAATAACATCAAAAGAAAAAGACCGCTGGTTCTCAAACAGCATTTCCTCTGCACTGCCATAAACAGCAATGTTACAAGCAATGCCCGTTTTCTTTTCCCACCGGTCTGTCAGCTCTTTCAAATAGACATACTGAGCCTTCTCATCTTCACAATACGCAATTCTCATAGTAATTCCCTTTATTGTTCATCCTATTTTATTCCTGCCCTATATACACTGGCATTTACTCATTTTCACATATGGGAGATAATACCATTATATCTGATTTCTATTCGAATAACAATATGAATGAATCTTGAGCGTTTGTGTTTGTGATATCCAATTTTGCTGTTGTATCTTCGTCCGTTATTATACTTCTGCTGCCAAAACTTTTTCTCTGGAAGGACGTTTTCCCGTAGCCTTTCGATCAGTATTATTATTTTCTTCCATCATTTCTTCAAATTCATCTACTTTTATTACTGTTCCAAAATAGGAATCGACATTACACAATGCCATCTTGTGCTCTTCCAGGTCAAAGGCAGCACAGCAATCCTCAAACAGAAAAACATTATAATCCAGCATATAACCGTCTCTCGCCGTGGATTCCACACAGACATTTGTCGCAACCCCTGTGATTAGCAAGGTCTCCACCTTTAAAGTACTTAGGACGCTTTCTAATTTTGTCCCAATAAATGCACTGTATCTATGCTTTTCAACAATAATATCCGCTACCTGTGGTTTCAATTTATAAAATTCACCTCCCCAGGTATTGCGCCTGCAGATATTTCCAGTGCTGCCGCCCATGCGCCTGCACCAAACCTCCGAATCCGTAGACTTTTCATGCACTGTTTGAATAAATATCACCGGAATGCCATAGCTGCGGGCGATATGAAGCAGTTTTTTTGTAGGATTAATTATGCTGTCTGCAGCACTTACATCTTTGCCGGACTTCGCACATGCGCCATTGATGTGGCAATAATCATTTTGTACATCTACGATTAGTATTGCACATTTCGTATTCCGCAAAAGATTCCTGGCATATGCTTGTTTTCCTGTCTGAGCCATTTAAGTCCCTCTTTTCTGTATTGTATTATTTGTAATTACGAAAGATTATCCTATTTTGAATTTTATCCAATCGAATGGAAAAATAGCCACAATTTTTAAGCTTCGCAATCACTTGATTTATATTATTTACTTCCAGCCTTTACAAATTGCATATCCACCAGCGTATCATAGGAGTAATCTCCTGCATAAATCTCTGAGGCGATTGCCATATTCATATCATTTGTTAAGGCTTCCTGACTGATCATGCCATCCTTACTCCAAAGACCATCTTCATAAGCACGGTCGATGCAGGCTTCGATTCCTTCTTTTGAGGTAGTCGGGAATTCGCCGGCTGAGGCCTGAATTGCGAATTCTCGGTCACTAGTTACCTTATCCAAGGCTTTCAGCATTGCGTTGGTAAATTTCTGAACCGTTTCCGGATCTTTTTTAATTGTAGAGGTTCTGGTACTTAATACCGAGTAGGAGAAATCCCCCATATCCGGGAACTTGTAAAATGGCTCTGTCCAAACACCCTGGCTGACACCTTCTGTAATCTGCGGTTCGGTAGCCCAGGAAATATCAGCTTGTCCCGTCTGAACCATTGCAACCGCAGTAGATGCATCCGAGGGCTCGATCAGCTTAACATCCTTATCCGGATCCAGCCCCAGATTAATGAGTAAATATCTGACCAACAGATTCGGACTTCCGCCAAATCTTCCCGTATTAATTATTTTACCTCTAAGATATTCTTTTAATTCATCCTCCGTTGATCCGGTATACGGATCTGCTGCTGCACTGCACAGATAGACATTTGCCTTTGTAACACAGTTTGAAAATGCTGTAAGGGGTTCCGGGCAATCCCCCTTTGCGTTTGCAATTGCATTGGAATCGATACCACCGATAACCCCCCAGGCCTCCCCACTAATAACTGCGGTTACATGGGTTCCCCCCGTTGCCTGAATTACTTCGACCTCAAGTCCCTGTTCTGCAAAATAACCTTCCTTTTCTGCAACATAGAGCGGAAGATAACCAATGGAATGGAGCGGCTCCGCGATGATCAGCTTTTTCAGCTCTCCTGAATCTGCCTCTGGAGAGAGAGCCGTGTCACCTTTTGACCCACTATCCGTATTGTCAGCTGCGGCTGAGGGAGTAACCCCATCGGACGTTCCCACGGTTGGCTTGCTGTTTGAACAGGCTGTTAACATCGCTGTGATTAACAGAGCTGCGAAAAATAATTTTTTACTCTTCATTGTTTTCTCCTTTTTTATTATATATTTTTAGGTAATTGCAAAACTCATTAACTGAAGCTATTGTATACACAGTAACTACTGTTTCGAAGCGGAAGTTAAGCCCGCAGGAAACGTTGAAGCGAAGAAATAGTAGTTACTGTGTATACAATTATAAAAACTATATTGTTTTGCAATTACCTACTATATATTTTGAAAGGCCAAATGTTTCATCAGCCACTTTTCCAACTGAACAACACAAAGATACATGACGATGGATAAGATGGATAAGCTAACGACTCCCACCCAGACCAGCGTGGTATCAAGTATCGTTCCGGCATAAATCACCATTCGTCCAAGTCCGCGGCTTGAGGCTATAAATTCACCTACAATGGCTCCCGCCAAAGAAAGTGCTATATTAATTCTCAGGCTGCTGATAATCCAAGGGAAGGTGGACGGCACCACTACCTTAGCAAATACCTGGAACCGATTGGCTCCCAGGGAATAAAGCAGCGTTTCCAGGGAATGATCCACACTTTTTACTCCGCTGAAGGTGGAAAGTGCGCAGGTAACAACCGTCATCATAAATGCCAGCACCACCTTAGAGGAGAATCCGATCCCCAGAATAATAATTAATATCGGGGCAAGTGCCAGCTTCGGTACGGCATTAAACAAAACCAGATAAGGCTCCGCAATCCCGGCATAGGCTTTGGACCACCAGAAGGAGAGTCCAAGACAGGCACCGCCAAGGGTTCCAAGTACAAAGCCGAGAATTGTTGATGATGAGGTAAAAACAATATCTCCCAGTAAATCCTTTTCTCTGAATTGAATGATTGCAGCTTGAATAATTCTTTCCGGAGAGCTCCAGTAGTAGGAATTGATCCACTTCAAATCAGAAGCCAGCTGCCATAGTAAAATCAACAGCACTCCCACTACTATTTGTCCAAATAAAATTATTTTTCTTTGTTTGACAGTCTTGATCTCTTCATCACTTAACAATGCTTTTTTTGTTCCGCTTTTCATCCTTTGTTCCTCCTCTAGTGTACTTCCTCTTGTTCCGTGGCAAGCGCTTGATCAATGGACAAAAGCTCAATCAGGTGATGCTTCAGCTCCAAAAAGTGCTGCTTTGTGGTGTCCTCCGTATGTCGTGGCCTGGACATGGGTACCTCAATCCGTTCTGTGATATAACCCGGTCTTCCGGTAAATACATAGATCTCATCTGAAAGGTAGATCGCTTCATCAATGTCATGGGTAACAAATAAGATTGTTTTACCGAAGTCCTTCCATATTTGCAGCAGCCAGTTTTGCATAATCAGTCTGGTCTGGGCGTCCAGCGCGCCAAAGGGCTCATCCAGCAAAATGATTTCTCTGTCATAGAGCAACGTTCTTAGCAATGCTGCTCGCTGGCGCATTCCACCGGATAATTCATACGGATAATTATTTTCATACCCTCCCAGGCCATACTTCTTCATCAGTGGTGCCGCTTTGGCTGCCGCCTCTTTTTTAGAGTCCCCCTGAATTTCAAGTCCCAGGATGATATTATTCATAATTGTTCTCCAGGGAAGCAGCATATCCCTTTGCAGCATATACCCTACAAAGCCCTTTTTACCCAGTATGCTTTCTCCGTTCACCCTGATGTCCCCCTCGGTCGGAGGCAAAAGCCCTGCCATAATATGAAACAATGTTGATTTTCCGCATCCGCTGGGTCCGATCAGACTGATAAACTTCCCCTGCTCTATTGACAAATTCGTTTTTAATAACGCCTTCTTCTCCTCTCCATTACTCCGATAGGACTTTGAAATATCGATTATTTCAATGCTTTTTGTTCCCATATCATTCATCCTTTCTTTTGTTCCTTGTATTTTGGATAAAAAAAACTATCATCTTGTGATACCACTGCGTATCCAAAATGACAGTATTTCAATTGTGTTTTCTTTTTTCCTGCTGCGCTTTTTCTTGCTAAAATAGAAACAAAAAAACAGCTTAGAACAAACCAATCACATTTGTGAATGATCAATCTAAGCTGACGAGTTATTGGCGCTAAGTTCAAAGTTCCTATAAAGCATTCAGACAGTTTTCTACATTCCGGTCCAAAACTATAATCGTAACCGAATATTCGGATGCAATATCATAATCTTTGAAAACCGCAACTATGTTAAAGTTATATTTTTTTTCAAAATGTTCTTTCAATCTATTCTTAAAGATTGAAATCAATAATCCGTTCACATGCAAGGAATCCAAGGGATAATTCATATCTAATTCTCTTAGAACCGAAGGTCTTCCTGACTTAGACATCAATATAATCTTATTATTCATACAATCAACGGAAAGTTCTTTCACCCCCATGGCAAAAATACTCCGATTAATCTCGTTGTATTCCTTCATAAGGTCTTGTTTAAACTGACCACAAGATAAGGACATCCTGTCACCTCATTTCATGCAGTATGTACCTAATACCCCTTTGTACCGCAGGTACTTGTTTCTTGTGATTTACGTTTGTATTCAGATTTTATTGTGACAATAATAACCTATGGAATTCATTCTGTCAATATCTTATTTTCGAAAATTATAATAGTTTTAGACTAGTTTTGACCTATTTTTTTCATAAAATAATAATTTTTTTCTTTGTATAATTTACAGGAAAAGAGTAGTAAGCTGCTAAAACATAACGAAGCGGTGGTAGCTTTTCCTATACAAAGACCATTACCTCTGCTACAATATATGTAACAGGAAACACAGGGTTAAAACCTATGCATGCCCTAAGTGTTGAATAAAATGATTATCCTAAACTTTCTCAGGGGTCAGGATAATCATTTTTTATTGTTCATCTTAATCAAATGAACAACAAGAGTGATTTTGTATGAAAAGGATAAGTTAAGATAAAAAGTCATAACTTATGAGCCTTTTCGTTCCTTTCTGTCCATGATATGATTGTATTATTATACTGGATCAGTGTGGATATCAGCGAATGATACTTTTTACTTAAACTCAATGTCAAAGCTGAATATGATGCCGCACAGAAATGAGGTTAACATGAAGGTTGTTATTGCAATGGATTCTTTCAAGGGGAGCTTATCCTCTGTAGATGCTGGAAATTCAGTCAAGGAAGGTATCTTGAGTGTTTGTGATGCCCAGGTTATCGTAAAGCCCCTTGCGGATGGAGGAGAAGGCACCGTAGATGCACTGCTGGATGGAATGGGAGGCAGCAAGGTGTTAATAACTGCAACAGGACCGCTGGGAGATCCGGTTTCCTGCACTTACGGGATTCTTGAGCAAAGTCAGACCGCTATTATTGAAATGGCTGCCGCTGCTGGGATCAACCTAATACCAAAGGAAGCTTTAAACCCTCTCTATACCACAACCTATGGCGTGGGGGAGATGATAAAGGATGCAATTCATCGCGGCTGCAGGGATTTTATCATTGGTATAGGCGGAAGTGCTACCAATGACGGAGGAATCGGAATGCTTCAGGCACTCGGCTATGTATTCTATGATTCTGAAGGTAAGCCGGTTGGACCCGGAGGTCGGGAGGCTGCACGGATCAAAAACATTTCTGATGAGAATGTCCTGCCGGAATTAAAGGATTGTCGCTTTCGAATTGCCTGTGATGTAACAAATCCTCTTTGTGGACCTCTTGGAGCCTCTCAGGTCTTTGGCCCTCAGAAGGGCGCAACACCGGAGATGGTCGAGGCTCTGGATAGCGGCTTGGAGCATTTTTCAAAGGTAGTTAAGCAAATCCTGGGTAAGGATACCGCAAAAATCCCCGGTACCGGAGCTGCAGGAGGTTTAGGCTATGCTTTTCTTACTTTTTTAAATGCTGTACTGGAATCGGGAATCGAAATAATTCTTCGGGAAATTGGCTTAGAGGAGGATATCAGAGAGGCTGACTTTGTAGTTACCGGAGAGGGTCAGCTTGATTTTCAGACTGCCATGGGAAAAGCACCGGTCGGTGTGGCCAAATTGGCAAAAAAGCATGGTAAAAGGGTGATTGCTTTCGCCGGAAGTACCACGAAAAATGCCTATAAATGCAACGAGGAAGGCATTGATGCCTATTTCAGTATTCTTCAGACGCCTATGACCGTGAAGGAAGCCATGGCTTATGATACAGCAAGAGAGAATCTGATCTCTGCTGCCGCACAGGTATTTCGTTTAATCAAATCCGCACAGCAGCCTTAGTTGTATCCTGTGACCAGGTAACAAATCTCTAATTTTTGTCCTGCAATTTAATATACTGCCATAACTCAATGCACCGCCACAACTCAATATATCTCCACAACTCAATGACTAATATAATAAGGGTGCCGCAGCATCTAATTTCAACCGCCTCCAATATATAATATCATATATTGTGCTGAAGAAATGAAATGCTGCGACACCCTTATTATTACTCTATCAAATCCCTTGAAACTTACACTTACACAGCCTTAGTATTTGGTATCATAAGGCCAGGGCTGTCCTCCGGCAACACAGCCTCCGTCTACCCGGTATTCACAGCCGGTGATATAAGAGGATGCATCCGATGCCAGCAGGATACACACACCCAGGATATCCTCCGGATAGCCCGGACGATTCATTGCAATTCGATCCAGCAGATACTTCGAGCGCTCTGGATGCTGCCAGGTCACAGTAGTCAGTGGCGTCGCAATATGACCGGGGCTGATTGCATTGGATCTAATATTAAATTTAGCCCACTCCACTGCCTGCGCTTTTGTCAGGGCAACGATACCGCTTTTCGTAGCTGCATAGACAGAGCAGCCTCCAAGCACCCAGCCTGTATTATGAGAACCTATGTTGATGATACTACCGCTATTTTGCTGTCTCATATAATGTCCTACAGCCTGGGATACCATATAGGTTCCCTTTAAGTTAATATCCATGATACGGTCGTAGGTATCCTCTTCTACATCAAGGATTCCTTCTCTTTTATTAATTCCTGCACAGTTTACAAGAACATCGATATGTCCGTATTTTTCACCTACTTCATCCACGCAGGAAAGGATATTCTCCCGATCCATTACATTGAGAATATGCGTGGAGGCTTTACCGCCCTCTGCCTCTATTTTATCCCGTAACTCTTCCAGTCTTTCCTGATTGATATCACACAGGGCTATTATTGCACCTGCTTTTGCTAAACCCTCGCACAGTTCACTTCCGATACCGCCGGTTGCACCTGTGAACAGGACTACCTTTCCCGAAAGAGAAAATAACTTCTCTAAATATGACTGATCTGCCATTGTTATCGCCTTTCTTATAGTCAAGTTCGTTCTTATTATTTTACATTGCCCAATCTAATTTTATAGAATAAATTTTTATTTTCGAACCATTTCATTACATCTTATATTTGGTATCTTCCTTTAACCTTTTTACGTTCAAATGATTATTTTCGAATATCTTACTTTAAAAATTCGGTTCTTGTATTTTCAGAGCTGCTATTCTTATTTACGAATCTCAGTACCTGCTAATTTTTCATAATATCTTGCAATACCACTATGGTCATTTCCGCCAAATCCATCTGCATGAAGCATCTGGAGCATCTCCATAACTGATGCTGTAAGAGGAAGGGGTGCTCCCACGCTGTGTCCTGTCTCCAGCGCATTGTTTAAATCCTTGATATGTAAGTCGATCTTAAAGCCTGGCTTGAAATTTCCTTCCGTAATCATTGGGATTTTAGCATTCATTACAGTTGAGCCTGCCAGACCACCCTTAATTGCGTCGAATACCTTAACCGGATCAACTCCTGCCTTTGTACTGAGCATAAAGGCTTCAGAAACAGCGGCAATGTTCAGCGCTACAATAACCTGATTTGCCAGCTTGGTGGTATTACCCGCACCGATTGCTCCGCAATGAACCGCACTTGCGCCCATGCTCATTAAAATATCATAAACCTCTGCAAATACAGCCTCATCTCCACCTACCATAATAGATAAGGTACCGTCAATTGCCTTTGGCTCTCCACCGGATACCGGCGCATCAATCATTTTAACTCCCTTTGCCGCACAAGCCTTTTCTATTTCCTGTGACGCGAGAGGTGCGATGGAGCTCATATCAACGATAATACTTCCGGCGGACGCTCCTTCCAAAATACCGTTCTCTCCCATAATAACCGTTTTAACATGGGGGCTGTTCGGCAGCATGGTGATGATCAGCTTGCATTCCTGCGCTACTTCCTTCGAGGATTGCGCTGCTTTTGCACCTGCTTCACTTAACTGCTCCACATTCTCTTTTACCACGTCAAACACTACCAGTTCATGTCCTGCTTTGATCAGGTTTTTTGCCATAGGCTTACCCATGATTCCAAGTCCAATAAATCCAATTTTCATTCTTTTCTCCTTTTCCGAGCAAAGCTCTTTCTGATCTAATTTTCAAGCTCTATATCCAGAATAGTGCAGGTGCATCACTTGCCGTACTGCACCTGCATTCCTCTCACCTTTACCTCTCAGGCGTTTCTCTATCCTATTAAAATCACTGCTTAAAGTACGGGGTTTCCTTTACTTCCTGACAGCTGCAATTTCCTTCCATTGCTTCTAACAGTTCGCCATAGCTAAAATCGCTTCTGCAATATGTTCCTTCGTAAGGCCATAGTAATTTAAGACATCCTGATAATTGTGGGCGCTGCTGCCAAAGGTATCATTTACACCCACATACTCAATCGGCTTGCATTCCTTGCATAGTACTTCTGAGATTGCACTGCCTAAACCGCCGACAATGCTGTGCTCCTCTGCGGTTACTACCGCTTTGCAGCCCTTTACCATATTGATAATTGCTTCCTTGTTCATGGGTTTGATCGTGCTTACATTAACTACCTTTACGGATACCTTATCCTTTAGCTCCTGTGCCGCCTCCAGCGCTTTTCCAACCATGATTCCCGTTGCAAATACTACAACCTCGCTGCCTTCTTTTAATACGGTTGGTGTGCCAATTTCAAAGGGCTGATCCTCCGCGGTAACATTCTCATAGTCATTGCGGTTCAGCCTTATGTAACAGGGGCCGTTGAATTCCACGACCGCTTTTACTGCCTGCACGGTTTCATTAGCATCTGCCGGGCAAATAACGGTCATATTGGGTATGGCTCTCATAATTGCCAAATCCTCTACCGCCTGATGAGTTGCTCCGTCTCCGAAATCAGACATACCGGAGGAGGAACCGCAGATCTTCACGTTCAGCTTTCCGATTGCGATGGTCTGGCGGATCTGATCATAAGCACGACCGCCTGCAAACACTGCAAAGGAATTGGTAAAGGGAATCTTACCGGTTTGAGCCAGTCCTGCGGCAACGGATGTCATGTTGGCTTCCGCGATTCCCATCTCAAAATGTCTGTCCGGATATTCCGTTTCAAATAATTTTCCCATGGTAGAACCACCGAGATCTGCGTCCAGTACTACAATCCTTTGATCCTCTTTTCCTAACTCCACCAGGGTATTCCCATATGCTATTCTTTGATTACTATATGACATTTTATTATCCTCCCCTTATGATAATT
>JAEWMZ010000104.1 GCA_023392995.1 Bacillota bacterium | reverse complement strand
GATTAACAGCACCAGAATGCATGGTATTATTGTTATGTACTTTTGCTTCACTGATATCATCCCATTTTCTTCCTCACTCTAATTTATTGTCCAAACAGCAGAATATTCATACAAGTTAGGAAAACATTTTTATAAATTTAATTTTTTTTAAGTTTCCTCCTTTATTTCAATTTTTTGTTACAAAATCTAAGAGCAAAATGTACTTTACGTCCCTTTTGCTATGGCTTATAATAAATTCATTAAAAGCCTAAGGGGACAATCATGTCAAAGAATCAATTCCTGCAAGAAGACAATAAAAAAGAGCACTCAGGTAATAGCCGTTCAAGCAGAGGTAGGGTCTGGTTTTTTAAGACTCTTCATCTTCTATGCATCCTAGGCTTCTTAGTATTTGCTTCTTTATTGGTCAATGAAGTCTTCCTGCAACCTTACCTCGTTAAAAAATCCATAGAACAAACCAGAGATTTATATAACAAACCTATAGAAACAACTCAAACTATACCTTCTGCCGTTACTCCCGGAGCCACCTCCCTACCGACGGCTACTCCAGGGGATGCGCGGATTCCTCTTCCTCAATTTAACGATTTACTGACCATATGCCCGGATGTAAAGGGATGGTTGTCAATCCCAGAAACTGATATTGATTATGTTGTTGCACAAGGACGAGCAGATGACCCGAATTATTATTTAGACAAAGACCTTTACGGAAATTACAGTAAGGCAGGAACCTTATATCTTGACCTCCGCGGTTCTATTGAAGCTAATAGCAAAAACCTTGTCATCCATGGCCATAATATGGTGTCCACTAAGGAAAAGATGTTCCATTCCTTATTAGAATATAAAAAGACCAGCTATTATAAGGAGCATCCGGTGATTTCCTTTGATACTCTTTATAGCACTGGTCTGTGGAAAGTCTTTGCTGTATTTATTTCCAATGGCTCGGACGATAAGGAGCCCTTGTTCGACTACCGAAAAGCCACTTTTAACGATTCCTCTGATTTTTTAAACTTTGTATATCAAATCCGTATTCGCTCTCTGTTAAATACGGAGGTAGACATCCAGGAGGATGACCAAATTCTATGCCTGTCTACCTGCTCCTACGAGGTAGATGATTACCGTACCGTCGTTGTTGCCCGTAAGGTTCGTCCAGGTGAAGCTCCAACGGTGGAGGTTGAAGAGGCAGAGCCAAATCCTGCTCCCCTCTTCCCTGCATCTTATTACTACCGATACGGTGGGGAAGCTCCTGCTCTTTCCAACACCTTTGAAGATGCTTACGCCAATGGAGAAATCAGCTGGTACAAGTAATACTATGCTCCCAGCCCTAGGGTTATACGAGTGTAATTTAGGTAAGGTAATACTTGGCTCAATGGAATTATTGCATTAATTCATATACCTTTTCCAGTGCATTGTCAGACTCAGTCACATAGTCCGGCTCTAAGGGTTCTCCGGCTTTCCTTTTATCTACCCTATACCATTTCTTATAAGAGACATTCAGGTATAGTTTAGAATTTGGCAATTGGAAGCCCAGCGTATCCCCATAAGAATCGGGCAGGTTCCCGGAAGTCTCTCCAACAAGTACCCCCATCTGATTATCCTTAATCAGCATTGCAAAATCCATGGCTGAACTGTAGGTTCGGGTATTGGTAAGAACGAATATCTTTCCTGTAAAAAGCGGCTCTTTCTTTGGGTTTTCAATTACATTGTTTGTATATTTCTTGAGATACCAGCCCAAACGAATGGCACAATCCCAGGACTGATAGCTATCCACATTAATATATTCTAAAAAGGAATTTGCAGCTAAGGAATTGCCGCCTGGGTTATCCCTTAAATCTACTACGATATTCTCGATATGATTTTTGCTGACGTCATCAAAAAAAGCTTGCAGCTTTGATAAGTACTCTTCATTATAATCACATTCCTTTAAGCAAAAGACAGCCAGGTTATGTTGTTGATCCATGCTGTAAGAAACCGGAGGCAGCTCCTCCTCTTCCTCCAAACCAATCACTTGATCCCGGGGGACAAAATGATAAGGGTAATCAATGCTTTCCTGATCTGATTGAAAGGTAAATACTACTCCCTCCGAGGTATCCACGCCGGAGAAGCTTAGATAATTTTTACTCGTAATAACCATGTGATAGAATATATATTCTGCATAAGCTTCCCGTTCGCAGGAAAATTGAGATCGAAAGGTCTCATAAACCTCCTTCACCGGTACTCCATTTATTGCGATCGGTTTCCCATAGTCCTTCAATTGTCTTAGGTCAGAGATATAATAATCCTGCGCATCATGATATACAGAAATATTGGTATGTCCGTCCTCCAGCTTTGCTGCGATTCGACCGGCACTCTGCCAGAGTTCTAATACCGTAATATTATCCTTTAAGGAACTTACTTCAAGCTGATATTGCTTTGCAACCTCATTGATTTTCTCATCAGAGCCATCCAAATAGGCCGGATGATATTTCTCCAGCTGTTCTTTGACGTATGCCAGATCCTTTCGAGCCTGCTTCTGAGATAAGGTTTGATTTAGTTCCAGGGTCGCCTTTGGCTGGCTAATGGTTTCCCGGTAGGGATCCATGAATAATTTATAATATGTAAAAACAGCAGCAGCCACCAGTAGAAGGCTCAAAACCGCAATAGCAGTTATCTGAATGCCTTTTCTTTTGAGAATTGGACGGATTGTATTCATAAAATAAGCTCCTTTGGTTTCTTAGAATCATTCTATTACAAATTATTGCCAAGGAAATGCCAGATAAACTTACGGATTCATTTTTCAATGTTTTTTCTTAAATAAGGGCAAAAAAAGAATTAAATGATCAAAAAGACTGTCTTAAACCTTAAACTCCTCTTAGGATAGTGAAAGGATCCGCTTTTCTCTCATTTAATTCTACGTAACAACTAATATTATATTCTATGAATCTTGTCTTAACTTCAAATTTTACGTCTTGCTAAGCGAATGCTAAGAATCCGCACAAGAGTTTATAGTCTTCCTTTGAAATCCTCATAACTAAAGCTTCGGATTATCTTCAAGCCCTCCTGCTCCGAATGCAATACAATGGCAGGGAGGTTTACCCCATTAAAGGTATTATTTTTTACCATGGAGTAAATCGCCATGTCGCAGAAGACCAATCGATCTCCCGGCTGCAGCGGTTCAGGAAAGGAATAGTCACCAATCACATCCCCTGCCAGACAAGTGGGGCCTCCCAGGCGATACGTATAGGGATGTACTCCCGGCTCGCCGGAACCAATGATATGGGGACGGTAAGGCATCTCTAAAACATCCGGCATATGACAAGCCGCTGAGGTATCCATAATTGCCAGCAGGATATCATTTTCATTCAGCTCCAGCACGGAGCTTACCAGATAACCGGCATTTAAAGCAACGGCTTCACCCGGTTCCAGGTAGATGGCCGTATGGTATTTATCTTTAATACGATTAACACAGCGCACCAGGGTCTCAAGATCATAATTCTCTCTTGTGATGTGATGTCCTCCGCCGAAATTAATCCATTTCATCTGTTGCATCAAATGTCCGAATTTCTCTTCCACCACGTCTAAAGTTCGTTCCAGTACATCCGAATTCTGCTCGCACATGGTATGAAAATGAAGTCCTTC
>JAEWMZ010000036.1 GCA_023392995.1 Bacillota bacterium | reverse complement strand
CCCTAGTAAAACAAGGGCTTAATCCACTGTGTAAGGCATTAACGCGATGTGTCTTGCTCTCTTAACAGATACAGTTAACGCTCTCTGATGCTTAGCGCAGTTTCCGGTAATTCTTCTAGGAAGAATTTTACCTCTCTCAGATACGTATCTCTTTAATTTGTTTACATCTTTATAATCAATTCCTGTGTGATTCTTATCAGCACAGAACACGCATACTTTCTTTCTTCTGCGTCCGAAGGTTTTTCTCTTCATCGGAGAATCGCCCTTATCATCATTTCTCTTGAATGGCATAGTATGACCTCCTTATCCGATTTCATCATATTGATATGATTACTGTTATTTATGACAAGAATAAACAGCTTGCTGCTTCTCTTGCACAAACCCTTGATCTTAATCAAGGACAAATCCTTGAATTAACTTAAGGACAAATCCTCAAGCCAACTTAAGGCTTAGTTAAATGGTAATTCTTCGTCAATACCGTCTGGGATGTTCATAAACCCATCCCCCATTGCTGAGCTGGGCTCTGGTCTGAAGCTGTTGTTATGGTTATTGTTTTGATAACCAGAATCACCAGATCCTCCATTACTTCCTTTGCTTTCAGCAAATTCTATATCGTCCGCTACCACGTCGGTCGTGTACACTTTCTGTCCGTCCTTATTGGTATAGCTTCCGGTCTGTATTCTTCCAGAGAGAACCATCTTCATACCTTGTCTGAAATACTTCTCTACGAACTCTGCCTGCTTGCCAAAAGCAACGCAGCCAATAAAATCCGCTTCCTGTGATTCGCCGGCTCTTTTGAACCTGCGGTCAACTGCCAAAGTAAATCTTGCAATTGCCATGGAACTATCCCCCTGAGTGTATCTCACCTCGGGATCTCTGGTCAAACGGCCTATTAAAATAGCTTTATTCATAAGTTAAATACCTCCCTTTCGTTTTATGCCTTAGGGTAGTATATACACAAGTCGATTGGTAAAGCCAACCCCTGTTAATTCAAACGTAGTAAGCGTTCGTCTTTCGTGCAAGTCCGACTATAAAGCCAACTTGTCACTCATTATGCATCTTTTCTGATGCATAAATATCTGATTACATTTTCCATAATACGAACTCTTTGCTCGATTTCGTTTGGAACTGTAGAATCAGCTTCGAATTGGATGAAATAGTAATAGCCTTCCTTCATTTTCTGAATTTCATAAGCTAATCTTTTCTTTCCCCAGTCATCAACATTAGTAACTGAACCACCAAATCTGGTAATCAGTTCTTTTGCTGCTTCTAATGTAGCTAATCTGGTTTCATCCTCGATTTTTGCGTTTACAACTAAGGCTAATTCATATTGATTCATAGTTGTGTAGCACCTCCTTCTGGTCTCTGGCCCTTATCTAATGTATCTTGATCGACGAAGAATCAAAATTGCATTTTAAGAGCAAGGAATTTTAGTATAACATATCACAATTAGGTATTGTATCATAGCTGTGTAAATATTACAACAAGATTTTTTATATTTATATGGTTTGTACATAATAAGTCCATTGTCTCATACATTTTACTCATATAAACTGCTATAATCAGATAGTCTTTTCTGTAATAAGGTTAGGATATCCTCCGGCTCCATATCCTTTGCATTATTAATAAATATAGTAACCGGCGGAAGGCTCTGATTCAAATTACGATTCATCATTCTTCGTTTTGTCAGATTGAATTTCTGCAAAAAGCTGTGAGCATCCTTTGGAATAACTGCAATAGCATCCTTTTTGTTTATCGTTATGATGGAGAATTCTTTAATATCATCAAAGGAGATATACCCAATTCCTCCAATCGTGGAATTATCAATAATACCATCGTGAGTTATGGTTAGTAATTTCTTTATCTCTAAAGCCTTTATCAGCGCACCAATAAATGCTATGAGCAGCATAACACTGATTAATACACCGGGCAGCCAATAGCCTATGAATTTCTTATAGACTCCGTAGCTCATGCCACAGATTCCTGCTACCAGAAGTAAAAGATTGATAAATAACGTTAACATTGCCTTATAATTCACTTCTTGAATTACAATATCCCCCATGAAAATCCCCCTATTTGCCAGATTACAACTATCCATATTGTATCGTTTCCTCCCTAATATTTCAAGGGAGAAAATAGTTTCTTATGATATCCCGTTACTTTTTTAACAAAATCTCATAAAAACTGGTGTCCATGCCCTTGCTAATATTTCCTTAACTCATCCTCACCATTATCCTCCAGCTTTTCAATATTCTTTATGATAACCTCATAATAGCTGGTATCGTTTGCCCTTACAGAGATCTGATCCGATACCTTATGCTTTAATAACGCCTTACCCAGGGGTGAGTCAATGCTGATTCTTCCCTTTAAAGAATTTGACCTGACAGTGGTCACAATTCTTACTACCTCTTCTTCCTTATCCTCCGGGTAATAGATGGTTACCCTGTCATTTAACCCAACCTCATCCTCACTGGAATCCTCCGTTATAATCTTCGCTGTCTTTATCATTCGTTCCAGATATCGGATCCTGCTCTCGTTCTGATTTTTAAACTGCTTTGCCGCTTTATATTCAAAGTTTTCACTTAAATCCCCATGGGCTCTGGCTTCCTTCACATCCTCAAGGGCTTCTTTTCTTACTACCAGCTTACGGTATTCAATTTCCTCTTCCATCCGTTTCACATCTTTTTGTGTTATCTTATCATACATAATTCTTATCCCCCTTATCTGTGTATTCATTAGGTAATTGCGAAACGATATAGTTATTGCAATTGTATACTCAGCAGATACCATTTCTCCGCTTCAACGCTTCCTTCGGGCTTAACTTACGCTCCGAAACAGTATCCGCTGTGTATACAATTGCCTCCGTTAATGAGTTTCGCAATTACTTGTGTGTATTCATTATATATGCAGCTTTGTTAACCTCTGTAGCCGCAGGAAGTCCATATGCTACTATTATCGCCCGGCAACCACATTTTGTAAATAAGTGAATCCTATTAATCTTAAAATATTTTGATATTGATTCGTATTCAAAAGCACTGCTTTCTATATATTAATGTTTTTAGATTAAGTAGTGATTTATTTTTATTGCAATACACACAAAAAATGCCTGGAATACTCCTCTTATAGATATTCCAGGCATAGAGTCCCTAATTAATTATTATCACACGGTAACTTTAATCCAGCTATTTTATAACAGAAGTAAGTTCCTGGTTTTATATTATCATCATCATAATACAATAATCCCAGCCGATCAAACAGGAAGGCTTTCTGAAAATCCTGCTTTTTCATTTCTAGATAAGCTTTCTGATATTGATCGTAGGATGCTCCGCCTATCGCAATTGTCATATGAAATACATAGTCCGAGTCGTGCTCCGCCGGACAGGAGCCTAGTTTTACTTCTAAAAGGTCGAATAATTTTTGCTGCATTGCTATTAATTGAGGTGTAGACTCTGCTCGAATCGACATACAGCCGGAATCATAACCAAAGATATTGCTTTGAAAGCAATCCAACTCGAGAAGTGGAACGGTTATCGCATTTACTTCCTGCGCATACCTATCAAACATACGCTCCAGAGTATCAAGATCTTTGATTTTGAATGGCTGTTTTAAAGAAATGTGCTGAGGAAGTCTTGCCATCTCAAAACCAATCTGACCAGCACGGTTCGCTTCAAGCATACACTTTCTTCCGAAGTTCTCCCCTTCCATATCAGCAAGTAGCACAAATGTTACTTCCATGGCAAACCCTCCTTATTAGTTCTTCTACAGACATGCCTCCAAGATCGCCGGCCTCACGTCCTCTTACTGCAACCCTGCTATTATCTTGCTCATTCTTCCCAAGAACCACCATATAAGGCACCTTATCGAGCTGAGCTTCTCGTATTTTAAATCCCAGCTTCTCATCCCGTGTATCAAGCTCGCATCTTATTCCTGCGGCTTTCAGCTTATTAAAAACTAATATGGCATAGGGCAAAAATGTATTTGAAACAGGAAGTACTTTCACCTGCACCGGCGCAAGCCAAACCGGGAATTTCCCTGCATAATGCTCAATCAGGATTCCGATAAACCGTTCAATTGATCCAAATACAACACGGTGAAGCATAATCGGCTGGTGCTTCTCGCCATCTGCTCCAATATATTCGGCATGAAATCGCTGTGGTAATTGGAAATCCAACTGAATCGTTCCACACTGCCAGGTTCTCCCAATAGAGTCTTCCAGATGAAAGTCTATCTTAGGACCATAAAAGGCTCCATCACCTTCATTGATTACATAGGATAGCTGCATTTCCTCCAGCGCCAGCTTAAGCGCTTTAATCGCTTCATTCCAGTCCTCATCACTTCCAATGCTTTTCTCAGGTCTTGTAGATAACTCAACATGATATTGAAAACCAAATCTTTGATATACTTCATCAATCAGCCTTACGACTCCTTTTATTTCCTCCGTCACCTGTTCCCTCGTCATAAAAATATGGGCATCATCCTGAGTAAAACAACGTACTCTCATCAGGCCATGTAACGCACCTGATTTTTCGTGACGATGCACAAGACCAAGCTCACCCATTCGGATTGGCAATTCTTTATAAGAATGGGGCGACATCTTATATACCAGCATTCCTCCGGGGCAGTTCATAGGCTTTATCACATAATGAGCGTTATCAATCTCTGTAGTATACATGCTCTCACGGTAATTAGCCCAGTGGCCGGATACCTCCCATAATTCACGCCTTAGCATCATTGGAGAAGAGATTTCCAGATATCCTTCACGCACATGCACTGCTCTCCAATAATCCAGCAGCAGGTTCTTTACTATCATTCCCTTGGGAAGGAAGAAAGGAAAGCCGGGTCCTTCCTCCATTAAGGCAAATAATCCAAGCTCTTTACCAATTCTTCGATGATCTCTGGCTTTCGCCTCCTCCAGCCTTTGAAGATACTCGTCTAGTTCACTCTGCTTTAAAAATGCCGTACCATACATCCTTGTCAGCATCCGTTTCTTCTCATCGCCCTTCCAGTAAGCACCTGCTAGGGACGTAAGCTTTATCGCTTTTATAATACCCGTATTTATTACATGCTGACCGGCGCATAATTCCATATATTCACCCTGGCGGAAGATACTAATTGCTTCCTCTTCTGGCATCTCGTTCAGCAGCTCCAGCTTATAGTCCTCCTGCCTTTCCTTAAGTTCTTTTAAAGCATCGTAACGGCTCACAATATGGCGCTTCATTGGTAAGGCTTCTTTTATGATCCGTTTCATTTCAGCTTCAACCTCTTGTAATTTATCCAAGGTAAATTCAAAGCTAAACTCAAAATCATAGTAAAAGCCATTCTCTATTGCTGGCCCTATTGCACATTTTGTATCTGGATACAGACGCTTTACTGCCTGTGCCAGTATGTGTGCCGCAGTATGGCGCAACGCGTTACGTCCCACCTCCTCTCGAAATGAGCTTTCAACAACTTCTCCATTCTTCATTATCACTTTCATCACTTTTGTCTCCTTTCGGTAATAAAATTGATAACATAAGAAAAGAAATCAGTTGCAACTCATTTTACTGAATTGGTGTGCTTCAAAAATCAACTTCTCTCAGAGAATAAAAAAGCACCCAAAGACAAACTTTCATCTGTCTAAGGGTGCTAATATCCGCACGGTTCCACCTTAACTTTTCACTTCGGATTCCATCAAACCCTATCCTTTAACGCAGGAATACGATAGCACATACTAACTGTTATCTGTCAGCAAGAACAATCATCACACTAACGCTCATTCGCCCGCAGGGACGCTCCATACCGAATGTGACCTGTTCTACATTTCACGCTAAAGGACATTCGACCGCAAGGTCATTCAGTTTCGCCTGTAAAATGCTCTACATTTAACAATATTTTCTGTTCTATAGCTCAGGAATGGTTTTCAATCTAATTCCACATAAGGAACTTCCACCAATTGTTCCTCTCTCTGTATGTGTCCTATCGATTTACTCTTTTCCGTCATTGCTTTTCTTATGTTATTACTATTATTATATGCAGTAGATCAATAAAGTCAAGGGAAAATTTGTATCTCCTGATTTTAAACAATAGCATCTTAAACAGGACTAACATGAATCAGCGATGTTTTCGTTGCAAGTAATGCCAATTTTTACAATAACAGTATAAACAGTGATTCTGGTTGATTTGAAAATCTATAAGGACATTGCTAAAATTATAGAGTATATGAAAAATGATTATGAGTATTTAATTGACAAAAAAGTAAATATTAATATTAAAACAGGCTTATTTGATGGGACAGCACAAGACATAAGTACAAATGGTTATAATAGTCATATTAAAAGTATAAATAAAAATAATAAATAATAATATAACTCCAGTTATTAAGGTGTATCGCCAAACAAAGACAAGAACTCTGGGTTCCCAGAGCGCTTGTCTTTGTTCTTACAAAATATAGTTTAGTTGATTCACAAAGATTAGGAAAGCTATGTCGCACTTATTAATCTTAAGAGTGCGCTGCTATGTAATCATTAGCAATATCCAAAAAACATTGCATGGCTTGAAACATATGTTTATCTTTGTGAATTAAGATTTCTGAAGTGATATTGAACTTATATTCATGAAAATCTAAAACAGTTAATCTAGACTCTTTTATTGAATCCTCAGCTGAAACATATGGAAGAAAAGCTATTCCAAGATTATTGGATGCAAATAATTTGATAGCATTTACATTACTTGTTTCTAAAGCAATATTTGGTGTAATACTACTTTGTTCTGCTAATGAAACTAATGCAGAACGGTACTCGCAGTTCTTGGAGGTTAAGACCAATGGATATGAACAGATATCTGCAAGGCTGAGATTAGATGCTGATTCAAGTGCGTGTTCTGGCGAACTCAAGAAACACATTTTTTCATGTGCAAGGAAAAGTCTTTTAAAATCAGATATATCATGCTTGTTACCTATAATAAAAGCAAGGTCAATTTCGTTACTTTTCAGTAAAGATGGTAATTTTTTAGATGTAGCAAGTCGAATTTCAATATTAACATTAGGATATTTATTTTTATAGTTTTTAATAATTTGAGGAACAACTAAATTACACAACGATTCGGGAGTTCCTATAACCAAATGCCCTTCTGGTTCATTGTTGTCTGAAACATTATTATAAATAGTACGCTCAATTTGCATAATTTGCCTTGCATATGGTAGTAGTTTTTCTCCATCTTTGGTGAGAAAAATTTTTTTACCAATACGGTCAAAGAGCACCACATTTAATTCTTCTTCTAATAGTTTTATTTGGGTAGTTACAGTAGATTGAGCATAACTAAGGCTGGCTGCGGCGGCGGAAAAACTATTTAATTCGTATATAGTACAAAAGGTCTTGAGCTGCTTAAAGTCCATAAGGATTCTCCCATCAAAATTATTGATGATTTAATTTGATTGTTTCTATTTTACTGAATAAATAATTTGTGGTAAATTATAACACAGAAATGTAAAAACTACAATTAAGAAGGAGGTGGAATTGTTATGAAAAATGAATTGGCATTAAGAATTTATGAGGCTGCACATCTAATCGGCGAGTTCTATTTACGTTCTGGAATGGTATCTAGCGAATATTTTGATAAGTACTTGTTTGAGTCAGATTCAAAATTATTGATAGAAATTGCAAGAGAGATGGAAAAATTGATACCCGATGAGACTGAGGTTATTGCAGGATTGGAAATGGGAGGAATACCGCTTGTTACTGCTTTGTCTATTCTTACAAATAAGAAAGCAGTGTATGTGAGGAAAAAGGCAAAAGAATATGGAACATGCAAAATAGCAGAGGGAGTATCTATTGCAGGAAAGAAAGTTTGTGTTATTGAGGACATAGTGACTACTGGAGGGCAAATAGTAAAAAGCGTTGATGAATTACGAAAACGTGGTGCTGATATTGATACAGTATTATGTGTGATACAGCGAAATGAAGAAGCTTCTGAAACACTTAGAAAAAAACGACTTGAATTGAAACCTTTATTTACTATGAAATATATTGAGAGTCAATTATAGGAAGAGCCATGGGAAAAGATGTAATTATTGCATGCGATTTTAGTAATAAAGATGAAGTAATGAAACTCCTTTCAAAGTTTAATGAAGAAAGTCTATATTTAAAAATTGGAATGGAGTTATACTATGCAGAGGGCCCTAAGATAATCAAGGAAATTAAAAAACAAGGACATAAAATATTTTTAGATTTAAAGCTGCATGATATTCCAAATACAGTTATGAAAGCAATGCATGTTCTTGCTAATCTGGATATCGACATGTGTAATGTACATGCATCAGGAACTGTTTCAATGATGGAAGCGGCATTAAAGGGACTTACTAGAGCAGATGGAACAAGACCACTTTTAATCGCAGTAACTCAGTTGACGTCAACAAGTGAAGAAAGAATGAAAACGGAGTTGCTTATAAATGAGCCAATAGATGAAGTTGTAATGCATTATGCTGAATGCTAAAGTTGCAGGGCTTGATGGAGTAGTTTGTTCTCCATTAGAAGCAAAAAAAGTTCATGATACATGCGGTGAACAATTTTTAACAATAACTCCAGGTGTTAGATTTTCTACGGATGATATTGGAGACCAAGCAAGAGTAATGACTCCAGCTCAAGCAAAAGATATTGGCTCGGATTATATAGTCGTTGGAAGACCAATTACAGCTGCAGAAAATCCTGTTGAGGTATATAGAAGATGTGTTAAGGAATTTATTGGATAGATTGTATGAACAATCGCTAACTCCTCAATAATGAGTCGGTTTTTTATACAGCATACTGTAATTTAACGCAACATAATCCGTACGTTTAGAATAATAGATACAAAGACAAGAGCCCTGGAACCCCAGAGCTCGGTTTTTGTATTCAGAAAAGTGTAAATAAACGCGCATATCGAACATAATTAATTGTTTATTTTGCTATTGTATATTAAATGTCAAAAACATATAACTGTTTATTTCCTTATTGTCGTAAAAGCAATTTGACTTGGCAAATTAAGTATTATTGTTGTTTGTACATAGTTAGCTATCGAGCATCTTATACTCTTATAAAAATTAAATTGTTATATTCCTATTGTAGCTATTTAAGAATGAATTGCAAAAGCAAATTATGCAAATATGACCCTGTTTAAATTGAATTGTAACTATAAACAATACTGAATATTCTTGTTTACGCATGAATTGTAACGTTTAAGATGCTATTGTAAATAATCATCTCCCATATCAATAAAATTCCTATATTTTTCAAAAAAGTACTTTACCTGTCGTAGTAATCGTGCTATACTCATATTACTACGACAGACGAAGTACGATAGATGGAGTAGAAAGGAGGTAACGATTTGATCAGCAGCGATGTTATCAGGGGCTACAATGATACCATCATCCTTTATCTTCTTCTTGGCGGAGCCTCCTATGGGTATGAAATATCCAAGAGCATCAAGGAGCTATCCGAGGAAAAATATGTTATGAAGGAAACGACCCTGTATTCTGCCTTTGACCGCTTAGAAAAGAATGGTTATATCGAATCTTTCTATGGTGATGAGACCTTTGGAAAGCGACGTACCTATTATAGAATTACCCCAGGCGGAATGGCTTATTACAAAGAAAAATGCGAAGAATGGGAACTAACGAAGGATGTTATTAATCGATTTATAAAGGAGTGATGTGATAATGGAAACGATTAAAAGTTATTTAGACAATATGTTCTCTAGCCTGCCAAGAACAACCCGGGTATTAGAGCTTAAGAACAATATCCTGTCTAATATGGAAGAAAAGTACTTTGAACTAAAGAATCAGGGAAAATCAGAGAATGAAGCCATTGGTATCGTGATCTCTGAATTTGGCAACATTGATGAGCTGGTCACAGAGCTTGGAATTAATCAGGAGGCTCAAACCTTTGACCAGCCTTTGGTTACCAGAGAAGAGGTTGAAGCCTATTTATCTGCAAAGCAGACGATGGGCAGACGGATTGGCTTTGGTGTCTTCCTTTGTATCTTTGGAGCGGCTATGCTGATTTTAATATCCAGCTTGCTGGAGGGTGCCGAGCATATTTCAAGTGCGGCGGCTGATGCTCCCGGAATCATCCTTTTCTTAGTACTTGTTACAATCGCTGTGGGACTCTTTATTTATTCCGGTATGTTCTTCGAGCGCTATCAGTACATGGAGAAGGGCGTACAATTACCAGGTGGCCTGGAGGCAGAATTAAAGCAGCGCTACGAACAATACCAACCGGCATATAATGCTCAGCTCATTACAGGTGTATGCGTCATCATCCTTTCTCCTATCTCCCTTTTTATAACCTCCATCTTCGGAGGCAGAATGGAGGATTATGGTGTGGTTATCTTATTAGTTCTTGTGGCTCTCGCCGTATATTTGTTCATTTCCTCCGGTTCAACAAAAGAAGGGTATTCCAGGTTATTAAAGGTGGGTGATTATTCGAAACCGGAGCAACGCAAAAAGGAAGACAAAGTAATTGGTGCCGTTGCCGCTATCGTATGGCCTCTGGCCGTTGTTATCTTTCTGGTCAGTGGTTTTCTATATAGCCTATGGTACATCGCTTGGATCGTATTCCCTATTACGGGTATCCTGTTTGGCATGTTCAGTGCAGCATATAGTATTATTGCCGGTAAGGATCAATAAACGGAAAAAATGGGATGTTTTCGATATACTAGAAAGAGAAAAGTTTCTTTCGGTCATATCAAAACATCTCATTTTATCTATATCGGCTATCTGGAACACAGCTTTTCTTTTTCATTGTATCCTATTAGCCTCAGAAAATATTGAAATAATTGTAGTATATCATCTCTCAAACTACATTTTTTTCTTTTCAAAAAGTAGGACCGATGCAAGCAGGCAGACGAAGGTTAATAGAAAGGAAACGCTTACCACAGGAATCAGCTGACTTACCTCTTTTCCCCCGTTCAAAAGCAAAACATTAACAGAAGCCAATGTAAGCGGATTGTATTTCTCCGCACCCGGCAGGATACTGATCATTAGCATAACGACCAGACCGGCTCCGGACAGAATCAAACCTCCAAAGTTGCCTGGCGCTATTGTACTGGACAGCAGAATGAGTGATATCACAAAGCAGACAAACAGCCACAGACAGAATAAGCTAAAAAATAGATTCTTAACCTCTGCTCCTGGAAATAAATATAGAGTATAGCCATAATCCGTTGCAAATGCCAGTGTATAAGCAATCGTCCACAGAATTACTGCTGATACGTACTTTGATAGCACCACCGTTCTTCTGGGAAGCCCCTTTGCGAGGATATTAATTAATGTCCCCCTTGATAATTCACCAGAGAGAGTTCCTCCGAAGATCAATAGGATTGCAAGGATTCCCATCTGTGTAAAGTTTTTAAAGAATTGAGCATAGGCGTCATAAACCGTTGGCTCCGGTATTTGCACCACCATTCCTTCCATATTCATAGATGCAATTAACTCAGGCATCAGCTTGGCCAGCAAAGGGCTCATCATCCCAAATAACACAGCGACTGCCAGTAGAATCCACAGCCGGTAGGTTCGTACCTGCTCCAGCAGTTCTTTTTTTATAAATGTGGTAAAGCCTCTCATCCCACCACCTCCAGAAACACATTTTCCAAGG
>JAEWMZ010000007.1 GCA_023392995.1 Bacillota bacterium | reverse complement strand
TGACGGATCTCCTGCATGGAGGAGATTATAACCCGGAGCAGTGGCTGGATCGACCGGATATTCTGGAGGAGGATATCCAGCTTATGAAACAGGCTGGAGTTAATGTGGTTACCCTTGGTGTGTTCTCCTGGTCGATCTATGAACCCTCGGAAGGGGAATTCCATTTTGAGTGGCTGGAAAGTATCATGAATAATCTTTATGACAATGGTATTTTCACCATATTGGCAACACCCACCGGTGCAAGACCGGCCTGGCTGGATGAGAAATACCCACAAGCGATGAGAGTGAGCCGTGCCGGAGTGCGCAATCATCATGGCGTGCGCCACAATCATTGCATGACTTCGCCAAAATACAGGGATAAGGTAGGGATTCTTGTTCAAAAGCTGGCAAGCAGATTCGGCAGACATCCGGGGCTTCTTCTGTGGCATGTTTCCAATGAGCTGGGAGGAGAATGCTATTGCGAGCTTTGCAGAGCACGCTTTCAGGAGTTTTTAAGAGAGAAATATCAAAATAACATAGAAGTATTGAACCGTGAGTGGTGGACTACCTTCTGGAGCCACCGCTTTAACCGCTTTAACCAAATTGATCCCCCCTATTCAAACGGGGAAGGTTCCATTCACGGACTCAATCTTGACTGGAAACGGTTTAATACCTGGAATATGACGGACTATATGAAGTTTGAGGTGGAGCTGCTTCGAAAATTAACACCGGATATTCCGGTTACAACAAACTTTATGCGTCTTTACAAAACCCTTGACTATTCCGTTATGGCTAAAGAGCTGGATCTTATTTGCTGGGACAGTTATCCGGATTGGAATAATGATTATGAAGCGTTAGGAAAGACGGCCAATCGAACCTCCTTTGATCACAGTATCATGCGATCTTTTAAAAAGGATCAGCCCTTCCTTCTGATGGAGAGCGTACCAAGCCTCGTCAACTGGCATCCCTACAATAAGCTGAAACGACCGGGAATCCATAAGCTGTCCTGCCTTCAGGCAGTGGCTTGCGGTGCTGACATGGTAGGTTATTTTCAATGGAGAAAAAGCAGGGGCTCCTATGAACAGTACCACGGAGCCGTAATGGATCACTTGGGAAGAAGTGACACCAGAGTCTTTCAAGAGGTGGAAGAGGTCGGGGAACTTCTAAAAAGGCTGCAGCCCGTCGCGGGTAGTGTGGTTAAGGCTCGGGCAGCGCTGATCTTTGACTGGAATAACTGGTGGGCAATTGAAGACCTGGCGGGTCTGAGTAAGGATAAGAAATATGAGGAAACCTGCCGGACCGTATATGAACTTTTCATCCGGCACGGTATTGAGATGGACGTGATATCCTCCGAGGCGGATTTTACGGTTTATAAGGTGCTGGTTGCACCGATGCTGTATCTGCTGAAGCCGGGCACGGCGGATAGGTTAAAGGAATTTACTGCAAACGGGGGGAGTCTCGTGGCAACCTATCTGACCGGTTATGTGAATGAAAATACCTTGTGCTGGTTGGGGGGCTTTCCGGGGGATGGACTGACAGAGCTGTTTGGCTTATACACGGAGGAAATTGATACTCTGTATCCGAAGGATACGAATGAGATATTCTTCCGGACGGAATTCCTCCAGGGTGACTACCAGGCCTTTGACTATTGCGAAATAATAAAACCCCGGACGGCGAGGCTTCTCGGTATGTATACCCAGGATTTTTATAAGGATACCCCTGCCGTTACGGTGAATGAATACGGAAGAGGATATGCATATTATGTGGGAGCCAGAATAGAAGACGAAGGGATGGAAGCCTTGTTTAAAAAAATATGGGAACAGGCAGGAATTGAAGTGGTTTCTCTCCCTGAGGGCGTGGAATACCACAGTCGTATTGGAGGCGGGGATGCCTTTGAATTCTATCTGAATTTCACTGATAAAGCACAAAGGCTTACCTTAGCGGGGCCGGGTAATAACCTGATTACCGGAAAAGCCGAAGCAGATATGCTGACGCTTGCTCCCTTTGATGTAGCTGTGATTCATAGAATGCAGCAACAAGTAATAGCAAGTATTAACAGGCAATAACAAGCATTTTCCCGGAACGAAGGAGAGGAATCCCCAACGAATATAGGAGCCTGCTGCGAATGATTGCAGGCTTTCATGAAAGGTATGGCAGCAATATGTTATATAAAAAGAATAATGAACAGGAGTTAAGTGACAAACTGTTTTGTCAGCCGACCAGTGAGTACCGTGGTACTCCATTCTGGTCCTGGAATTGTAAAATTACTAAGGAGCTGATTGATGAACAGCTGAAGGTATTTAAAAAGATGGGCTTTGGAGGTGCACATGTTCATCCACGTACAGGCTTGGCAACGCCATATCTGGAAGAGGAGTACTTAGGATATGTCAAATATACCTGTTCCAAAGCAAAGGAAATGGGAATGCTAACCTGGCTCTATGATGAGGATCGGTATCCCTCCGGGGCAGCAGGGGGTATTGTAACAGAGGACTTGGAGCTGCGCTCCAGACATCTTGTTTTGAGCCGCAGGAAAAAGGAGGAGATGTGCGGGGATAGGGAAGAATTTCTTCGGCAGATTCATAGCAACAAAAAGCCGGAAGGATATTATATAACGGCATATCAGGTGATTCTTAAGGAGGGCTGGCTTCTTGATTACAGACGACTTTCCTCTGAGGAGGCGCAGCAAGCAGCACTGGAAGAAACGGATTGTGTCAGAGTCTGGTATGCCTATCTGGTACTTGAGAAGGAAAGTCCCTGGTTTAACGATCAGACTTATCTGGATGCTCTGAATAAGAGGGCGGTGGAGCGCTTTATTGAGATTACCCACGAGCGTTATTATAAGACCGTAGGTGATGAATTTGGCAAGTCAATTCCGGCTATTTTTACCGATGAGCCCCATGTAAAAGGCAAGATGACGCTGCCCTTTGCACAAGCGGAAGCAGAGATAACTTTGGCCTTTACGGATGATTTCTCGGATACCTTCAAAGCGCAGTATCAGATAGAGCTGCTGGATGTACTTCCGGAGATTCTATGGGAGCTTCCCGAAGGGGAGGTATCCATTCATCGTTACCATTATCATGATCATCTGACAGAACGTTTTGTAGCCGCGTATTCCGATACCATTGGAGAATGGTGTGAGAAGCATAGGATCGCCCTGACCGGACATTTTCTCTCAGAACGAACGCTGTTTTCCCAGACACTTGCTCTGGGGGAAGCAATGCGCTGTTACCGCAGCTTTCAGCTGCCTGGGATTGACATCCTGTGCGATCAGAAGGAATTTTCAACGGCAAAACAGGCAGTCAGCGTGGCAAGGCAGTATGGAAGAGAAGGTGTGATCAGTGAGCTTTATGGTGTTACCCAATGGGATTACACCTATAAGGGGCATAAGCTTCAGGGTGACTGGCAGGCAGCTCTTGGAATTACCATCCGTACACCCCATCTTGCATTTATGTCAATGGAGGGAGAAGCAAAGCGGGATTGGCCTGCTTCCATCAGCTATCAGTCTCCCTGGTATGAGACCTATTCTTACATAGAGGATCATTTTGCCAGAGTAAACACAGCTCTGACCCGTGGTAAGGCGGTTGTAAAGGTAGGTGTGATCCACCCCATTGAATCCTTCTGGATTTCTTATGGCCCCAATGATCAGACACAAACAATCCGGGATCAGCTGGATGCAAATTACGAGAATCTGATGCAGTGGCTGCTTTATGGGATGATTGATTTTGACCTGATCTCCGAAGCACTTTTACCGGAGCAGTGCACGGTATCTGGGGCACCCCTCCGGGTGGGCGAGATGGCATATGATACCATTCTTGTTCCAGATTGCAGAATCCTTCGTAGCACCACGTTGGAGCTGCTTGAGGCTTTCGTTTTGCAGGGAGGCAAGGTCATCTTTGCAGGAAGAGTTCCGAAACTTGTAGATGGAAGAGTGTCAGATCGTGCCCAGAAGCTGGCCGGCCTCTGCATTCGAATATCCTTTAACCGTGAAGAGCTATTAGCATCCTTGAAGGAAGAACGGCTGATTGAGATGCGCCAGAAAAATGGAAAGCTGTCAGACAATCTGTTTTATCAGCTGAGGCAGGATAATACCTGTAGATGGTTGTTTATCTGCCATGTTAACCAGAAGAAGAACCGCATTGACCTGCCGGAGGAGTATGAGCTGCGTTTAAAGGGAACTTACCGGGTCTTTCTCTATGATACATTACAGGGGAGCAGGGCAGAGCTGCTGGTGAAGTACGAAAAAGAGGATACCTTATTTCCGGTGAGACTTTATTCGGAAGATAGCCTGCTCCTAAAGCTTGTGGAGTACAACCCGGAGGATTCTGATATTGGGGAGAATGGATTGAATGCAGGATCTATGAAGGCAATCACAAAAGAGGCATTCAAGAAGGAAACATTCGAAAAAGAGACATTCATAAAAGAAACATTCACGAAAGAGGAGGGCTTTCATCACATAAAAACCTTCGATCACCCGGAGGGCTTTTCCCGTTCTGAGCCGAATGCAATGCTTCTCGATTATGCAAGGTATCAGTTCAATGATGGTGAAATACAGCCAAAAAATGAGATTCTAAAAATTGATAATGAAATTCGAAGCCTGCTAAAGCTTCCCCCCAGACAGGATGCCTATAAGCAGCCCTGGAGAATTCCGGATGAGGAAAATAGCAAGGATTTTGTAACGTTATTTTATGAGTTTGAATCAGAGCTAGCGATAGAGGATGCGCTTCTTGCAATGGAACGACCGGAAAATGCGGAAATCACTTTCAACGGGGAAAGGCTATCAGTAAAGAAAAGGGGCTATTATGTGGATCGCTTCATTACAACCCTATTATTGCCTGGAATAAAAAAGGGGATCAATCACCTGACATTAAAAATCCCGTTCTGGAGAAAAACAAATTTAGAAAACTTATATCTTCTGGGTGAGTTTGGGGTGGTGGTCAGAGGGTCTAAGGCTATCCTTACAAAAGCTCCCACAAAGCTGGAATTTGGCGATATCACCAGGCAGGGACTTCCCTTCTATACAGGTAACCTCACCTATCATTTTGAGATCGACGCAGCATCTTTAGAGAAGGAGCTGATGATCGCTGTTCCACATTTCTCTGCCCCGGTGTTGGGCGTTTGTCTCGATGGAGAGGATATGGGACTGATTGCCTTTGCACCCCATAGGTTAAGGCTGGGTAAGATAAAGAAGGGTCGGCATAAGCTGGATATCATACTCTATGGCAATCGTTTTAATGGTTTTGGAACACTCCATAATTGCAATGAGGAATACATGTGGTATGGACCGGATTCCTATCGTACCACAGGCAGCGAATGGAGTGAAAGCTATGGCTTAAGATCTGTGGGCATTTTATCGAGGGTTGAACTATATGAAAGGTAGGGAG
>JAEWMZ010000443.1 GCA_023392995.1 Bacillota bacterium | reverse complement strand
CAATGGAAGTAATCGTTGATTTGCCACTTCCATTCTCACCTACAAGTCCATGAACTTGTCCTCTGCAAATCTTAAGAGCTACATTCTTAAGAGCAACTACAGGACCAAAATTTTTACTCATTCCCGTAATTTCAAGTAATACTTCACTCATGTAATTTTTCTCCTCATATGAAATCTCAACTAATTTTTTTCGAGTATAGCAGATAATTCTTTCAAAATCGAAAATTAGTATGAACTGCACATTTGGGGTATGAATTGTAAGAACGTGATGATATAATTCTGGTATAATGAAACATGTATTTAGAGAATATTTAATTAAATAAGGGGATAACTTATGTTTCATGCTGCAATATGTGAAGATGAGCCAGAAATTTCCAGATACATAGAGAAGACACTTGTCAGTGAATTTGAAAAAGTCGGAGTACAAGTTTTATTCGAAGTGTTTCATAATGGCAACAGACTGCTTGATATGATAGACAAGCACTATCATTTTGATATTCTTTTTATGGATATTGAGATGCCCGAAATAGATGGTATTTCAATCTGCCGAAAGATTCGAAAGGTAAATTCTGAGACTCTGGTTGTCTTTATATCCAATAAAGAGGAGCTGGTTTTTTCTTCTTTTGAGGTACAACCATTTCGATTTATAAGGAAAAGCCATTATGATTCGCTTCTCCCATCGTTAGTCACCTCCATCCAGGCTGAGATGACGCGTAGACATCCGAATATAGTACAAATAAAGGAGCCAGGATCAAAGGATTTGTTTTCATTTGACATAAGTCAGATTATATATGTTGAAGCGCTGGGCAAGAATTGTAGGATAGTTACAACAACAGGCCAGACCACGATTAAGACTAAGCTAATGGAAATAGAAACACAGCTCACGGAATATGACTTTTTAAAGCCACATAGAAGCTATTTAGTAAACTATAAGTATATCTCCACAGTAAGAAAAAGCGATTTAGAACTGACAGACCACTCAGTCGTTCCTATTAGTCGTGGTCATGTGGATGAAATTAAAAAGAATTTTCTTAAATATACTACAAGAGGTATGTAATGTTTGAATATATTTATCAAGGATATCAGTTTTTGGGTAATATTGCAATTATTACACTTTTACAATATACACTTTCTAGGTTTTTTGCCCCTAAGCATTTTGTAAACAGCTTTATAAATTATGGAATTCCTAACGTACTATTCTGTATCATTTACTATTTTCCTCAGTATGCGCTTGGCAATTCCACAATTCCATATTATTACTACTTTGCCTCTTCTATGATTATATCTTTCGCTTCGGCACTCATCTTTTTGACGGGCAAAGCAGTTCAAAAGCTTCCATATCTTGTATATTTTTATGCAGTATATAAATGCTTTAAATTTATATTAGGAGCCTTATATGAGCAGCAGTATCATATGACTCCAGTCATATACAAAATACTGGATTTCGGAACATTCTTCATCGTATTTACTGGAATGTACGCACTTACAAGAATCTTTTTAAGATTTCCTCTGAAGTTCCAGTTTCAGCTTACATTCACTCAGACTATTTTGTTGATCTTCTGTCCTGCAAGTTTCTTTCTATTGCTTCAGATGGCTGATCCTTCTGTACATGTTCCATATATGGTATTCATTACAGTAGCCGCCATAGTACTTCTTATTAATTTACCAATTCTGTTCTACCTTTATTCCATTATTGGGGAGCAATACGACTCCAAGTATGCTCTTAAAAAAGCGCTCACTGAGACTTCTGCACAGCTTACCAGATATCGTTATACTATTCTTAATGAGGAACAATCGAACAAAGAGCGCCACGAATTAAAGAACAAATACTTCTATATTCAGACTCTTCTTCGAGAAAAAAAATATGACCAGATCGACAACTTTCTTTCTGATCATATAGGAGAACTATCGGAAGGAACTGTTGGTATTCATACAAAGAACTTACTCATAGACCACATTCTTAATACTAAGATTACTGCTGCCAGAAAAAGCAATGTCAAAACATACACCGAGATTCTAGTACCAGAAAAGCTTGATATCAACGAAGAATATTTCTGTACAATACTACTCAACTTACTTGACAATGCTATTGAAGCCAGTAGAAATGAGAGTGATCCCGATATTCAAATATTTATGAATATCCAGAATCATTACCTTGTCTGCTGTATTAAAAATAAGGTTGCTTCCAATACTCTTGAGAAAAATCCCGGTCTTCAGACTACCAAGAGTGACAAGAAAGCTCACGGTCTTGGGCTAAAAATCATTAAGACTACTGTCAAAAAAAATAATGGAATCTTTGACATATCGATTGAAAGCAACTACTTTGTAGCTACTGTCATGATTCCACTCAACCAATAAAATACAATCTCATTTTAATATAGATATTTTGTCGAAACAATTGGAATTATATTCTGTTTTGTCAATAGGAAAATCTCAAAGCACAAAATATCCCCTGTATATCTGTCCCATGATAAAAAGGGCCTTTGGCAGAATGGTTTAGCTATATAATTGAGGCCTTTTAGCTCTGTAACTGATGCTCGAGTTTAGTTAAAAAACCATCCAAGGCCTCTCCAATATCAATATCCATACGTTCCGCCAGGACAATCAGCCACCATATGCATTCGCTAAGCTTATGCTCTAATTCTGCTTCCGAATCGCCTCCTTTTGGCCAACGTCCTTGCTGGGACATTGTTAAGCGACCTACCAAGCCGGAGTCTGTCAAGAAGGCCAGCGCATCTTCCTCAACCGACCACTTCTGATCATGATATTGCTCCTCCAATTTATGATAACTTTCTCTTATAGCGATGGATCGTTCAATTATCCTGTTAAAATTCATATCTTTCATATTTTCCGAATCTCCTGTAGTTTTCTGTTATTGTATTTAGCGAATATAGCAAATTTATTAGCTATAACATTTGCTGAACTGATGTAACCATAATCTCTAATACTCGGGTTAAAAAATCGAATTTCTTTTTCATCATATTAAATTCAGTACCTGCACTAATAAATCTTGCAGTTCCTTCAACAACAAAACCGGTTCCCTGATAATTATGATACCCTTTCACATTTTTACTTCCTAGAGCCATTTTTATCTTGTTATTGTCATTTATATTTTTCTCTGTAGTGTGCATTATCCCGGCGGGAATTAGTATTCTTTCGTCTTCGGTAACCACTAAATAGGAATTCCACTCATTTACTATATGGGGCTCTTCTTTTCCCCACGTTACTATTGTTACAATACCCTCGTTTTCTAATACTTCATAAAATTTATCTGATAACATTTCGTTCCTCCTTGATACCATAGTGGTAGTGGTCGCGTCAAATCAAACTATTTTTATAAAAACCCTATAGTATTACAATTAAAATATAATTACAGAATGTAACACTGTACCTTATAAATGAAACAACCAACTTGTGCCATAAAAGGATTGGGATTTGCTACAATACAATAGTAGCATTTATAACATGACAACACTACGTCATATTATAAATGCTATATGTTAATCTTAATTTGAAAAAATGGAATCATAGATAAGAGGAGAAATTCTTATGCTGCAGATAACGGATGACTCTTAGGTCTGCTTTTGACATCAAGCTGTATCTAATATCGTACAAATTGGGAGCAATTCCTTCAAGCTATAATGTTAATAAATATGATAAGTATTAAACGAATCTTATATTTGTAAGCTTTTCAGATACTTCCCATAGTTTTGATGCAGTCTCAGCATCCTTTGCCTGGGTTGCAATTTTTGCGATTGTTGGATACCCTCTCATCTCATTCATTCTGGAAGGTCCGTAATATGTGCCGCCTTTTGCTTCTTTTGCGGTTGCTGCGTAAAGGGAAGGCCATGCTCCATGAGCAGCCGGTTGAAATAAGATCGGTCCAAATAACCTCCGAACGATACCCGCAGGGCTATTCTTTCCTGCTCCATTTGGAATCAATTCTGTTCTTGATATTCCTGGATGCGCACCCATGCTGCTAATTCCCCAGCCGGCTGTATCACTTCGCCTTTGCAGCTCAAATGCAAACATTAAACACGCGAGCTTTGACTGTGAATAGCTTACCATTGGTTTGTAATTGTTCTCCGATTGTAGATCATCAAAGTCAATGGCCCCTTGTAGATGAGCTAAACTACTCAAAGTGACTACCCTAGGCTTATTTGCCTTCTGCAAAAGGGGGAGCAGCTGTGCTGTTAATGCAAAATGTCCAAGATAATTTGTTCCCATTTGAAGCTCGAATCCATCGATTGTAACCTTACGCTGAGGTGGATTCATTACTGCTGCATTGTTGATTAATATATCCAGACTTTTGCGTTGTGCCCTCATTCGTTCGCCAAATGCTTCGATTGATGCAAGCTCAGCCAGATCAAGTTGCTCAAAGCGTATATTTCCGACTGGAATCATTTGTATGATTTTTTTTATAGCTTCGTCACCCTTAACTCTATCTCGACCCGCCATAATAACTTCGGCTCCAGCTCTAGTCATCGCCAATGCTGTTTCGTAGCCAATCCCACCGGTTCCTGTAATAACAACCGAGCGACCTTTTTGCGAGGGAATATCTGCTGAAGTCCAATTACTTTTCCTATTTTCTACCATTATTTACACTCCTCTTTCTTTCCAAAGCTGTTAATAGACTTGAATGTTTTTGTATTGTGCTCTATACTAATCGTACTAGTTCGAGTTCTATCGAAGTCAAGCATATTTTATAATATTTTTAAAGGAGATATAGGCGTGTACACTATTAATGATATAGCAAAAATCTGTGATATTTCTGTTTATACAATTCGCTTTTATGATAAAGAAGGACTTCTTCCCTTTGTTACCCGAAATAGCAGTGGAAACCGGCAGTTTAGTGAGGAAGACCTTGACTTGGTAAAGCTGATTTGCTGTCTTAAAAATACCGGTATGCAGGTCAAGGAAATTAAGCAATATATTGATTTATGCATGCAGGGCGAAGTGACCGCTGCAGCGCGAAGACAGATAATGGATGACCACCGTAAGGCAATTCTTAGGCAGATCGATGATCTGAAAAAGAATCTGACGATTGTCAATTTAAAAATCGGATTTTATGATTCCTATATCGCTAATCCACAGGCCGGCTATGATCCGCTAAAGTATATGTTGGATCATAAACAGAAGGATGTTACCACCCATGAATGAAATAGAAGGACAGTAACACTTAGAGTAGTGTCTAAGTGTTTGCCTGATTTCTTTAATATGAACACAACATTATGAGATAATACAAGATTTTCAAATACCTTTATATCCTTTATTTTACGAGCGTTAGGTTCCCTTCCTTCATACCCCATACTTCATCCGCAACGGAAGCTACCTTTTTGGAGTGGGTAACGATGATTACGCATTTACCTTCAGTATGCGCCAGTGAAGTTAATATCGATAAAATATTCTCTTCCGTATCGTGATCTAAGTTACCGGTGGGTTCATCAGCGATAATAATGTCAGGATTATGGGATAAGGCCCTTGCAATACCGACGCGCTGCTGTTCTCCACCGGAAAGCTTAAGGATTTTACGGTCGGCAGTTTCTTTATTAATCCCAATATTTTCAAGCAACTGATAGGCGATTTTTTTCCTGTTGCTTTCTTTTGTTTTACTAATACACATTGATAGTACAATATTTTCAACGGCAGTTGCGTTCGTCAATAGGTTATATCCCTGAAAGATAACGCCAATACTTTCGGCCCGGTATTTATCACGATCAATCTGAGAAAGTGGCTTACCAGCAAAATCGATTGCGCCATCCGTACAATTATCAAGCCCTGATATTAAAGATAAGAGGGTCGTCTTTCCAGAACCTGATTTGCCTATAATTGCATAGAGCTTACCACTGTTAAACTCCGCAGAGACCCTTTTTAGAATGGTTTTTTTTGTACCGCCGTATTGATAGGACACATTTTGCATTGTTAATAGACTCATGGTATTCACCTTAATTCCTTTCCGAGAGTATCTTTATCGGTTCATATTTCGTGATATACATGATACCTGCTATACTTGATATACCTGCGAGAACAAGAGAGATTAAGACAATCTGCGTTATCGCATCGGTGTTTAAATATACTTGCAGCTCTGAAAGCGGTTTCGTGTCTGATGAGAATTCTGGTGCTCCGACTCCCGTACCGCCCCCTGTTTGCATATCGCCATTTGTATTACTATTTTCTTGGGCAAGCTCAATTTGGCTTGCAAGCAAGCTATCTGCTACAGGTTGTGACGCTACCACTCCTATGCCTAAACCAAGTATCAAGCATATCCCCGTTATAACTAACGTTTCTGTCAGCAACCCCAAAGCAACCTTGGCCTTTTTCATTCCCATTGCACGAAGAACGCCGATCTCATATTTGCGTTCGCGAATCGCGAGTATCGATAAAAGAATAAGTATCATTGAACCAAGGACTAAAACAACAATTAAGAACGTGTTTGTTACCTTCGCAAGTCCTTCAACAGGTCCTACCACTTTTTTATAACCTGCTTCATCAGTTGTAACTGTATAATAATCGGCTAATCCCTTTTCTCTAAGTTCTTTTTCATAAGCAGGAAGCAATGCGGGATCCATCAAAAAATACTGAGCCGAAACATTACCAAACTCTTGAAACATTTCCATCCCTATAGCTGTTTCAAAGCTTGTCAGAATTTCGTTGTTTCTATTCATCATAGATGTTACTTCGTCAGGATCCGTACCAAGCATGGTGTTATCCATATAAATGCCTGTAACCATTAAGCTATGAGCCATGGGATCATCTTTATAGATACTGTCAACTTCAATGGTATCACCAACAGATATGTTGTTAATGCTGGCATATTGTTCGCTGATAATACACTCGTTGACATTTTCATATATCTTGCCGCTGATAATTTTGCGTGTTCCCGATTTGAAATCGTTGTTTGCCTCCCAATTATCTGTTGAAATAATTTTTGCTTTCATGGCCACTACTTCGGGCATTTTTGTTCCATCCGCCCTCATTGCACCACTGAGAAAATTAGTGATCATATTATCTCTCTCGCTTTCACTGAGAGATAAAAGCTTTCTTGGCGAAATATCCATTGTTGCTGAAAAATTTGACCTTTGCAGCAAATCAGATTCTCCAAATGAGATTTGCTGCCAAACTGTAAGTTGCTTAAAGCTCTCAGCTGTTTTTCTATCTTGTAGCTTCGCCGAATCAGCACTGATTGAAACCTCTGCACCAAATCTTGACTTATAATCCGTGATGATAGCCGATGTTGTCGTGTTAATGATAATAGACACAGCTGTCGTGAGAATGATGGCAAAAACAATGATTGCCATTAAAATATTTCGTCCCTTATTTCTGAAGATGTTTTTAACTGCATTTGCAATAATATACACTGTCTGTTCGCTCCTTTGTTCGGTATTTATTTGTCGACATGACAAGTTTAGCATATAAATTGTTAGGTTTTCGTTAGGTAAACTTAAACATCTACCTGTAAAGCACCAATTGAACTACTCCTCGTGCTCAGGGCACGAGGAGCAGTTCAACCCCTACACACGCATGATTTTATTGTTATTTGTAAATACATAACGAAAAAATCCGGTCAACTTCTATAGTGACCGGATAAACTGTTTTATCAATCCAATATTTTATTGGGGCAGTAGAATTGAGACTTTTGTACCCTTCATATTTTCACTCGATACGCTGATGGTTCCTCCGTAACTTTCTATGATGGTTTTTACAATAGATAAGCCGAGTCCTGAACCTGCAATTTTTCGAGAGCGTGAGTCGTCCACCCGATAGAAAGCATCCAATATAAAGGGCAAATGTTCGGCTGGAATTCCTATGCCGGTATCCACAACATCGATTCTTATGCACTTATTTACTATACTTCCACGAATTGTAATACTTCCATTTTCGCGGTTATATTTATATGAGTTCTCAATCAGGTTAAAAAAAGCTCTGTAAAGTAAAGATGCATTTCCATAAAATGATATAGCGTCACATTTGATATTATATGTGATTTGGAGATATTCATAAACCGGTGACAGCTCATCAAATATCGTCTCAAGCATAGCATCCAGATAAACCTCTTCCATTAATTCTTCAGCCTCCTCATTTGGAGAAGCCAGAATTAACAAATCGTTTACTACCTTCGTCAGCCTGTCAACGCTTACTTCCATCATATGCGCATTTTCCTTATATTCTTCCAGTGTGGTGGCTTCATCAATTTTAAGCACCTGTATTCCAGCTTTCATTGTTGCAAGGGGTGTTTTAAGTTCATGCGCGGCACTTGCCGAGAAACGTTTTTGCCTGTTAAAGGCTTCTTCTAAACGCTCAAGGGTTTGATTGAAGCTCTTTGTCAGGATACTCACTTCATCATCCGATAAGCTTGCGGTTAATCTTTGAGATAAGTCCCGTTCGTCAATTTCAGATATCTGCTTAGTTAAATTTTTGATAGGCCGCAGGGCTTTTCCAGAAACAAAGTATACAAGCCCAGCTCCGACAGTAGTTAGCGCAAGAAAAAAGACTATACTTTTAAAATCAAAATTTCTCTTAGCTATTCTTGAACGCGTTAATCCATTTTCTATTTCGCTATCATTCATACCATTAATTCCCATATCTTCAGAATTATCCGCTTTGGTTATACTAATTGAACCGTTGATTAAAGGAATAAGAGTGTTTTGCGCGTTTAGTATGGAGAAGGCAGTCAAAGCCGCAGAGCATATTATCAATACTACTGCTGCAAGTAATGTAATTCTCCATTGTAAGGTTAATCTCATAAATAGCTTCATTTTTGCCCCTCCTCTATGATATAGCCTTGACCACGGATTGTTTTTACCACTTCTGCATTACTGAAATCAGACAGTTTCTTTTTTAGAGTATGCATGTGATAACGCAGGGTATTAGAAAAGGGATTAAACTCACTATCCCAAATATGTTCCATTAATTGTTCCGCACTGATAATTTTATTTTTATTTATAATAAGATACTCTAAGATGTTATATTCTTTGCGCGTCAAATTCAATACGTCGTTACCACAGATCACCTTTTTAGCATTTATATCAATGATAAACTTATCAAGCATTATGGTTGCCGGAGTTCCTGAAAAATTTCGTCGCAGTAAATTTCTGATTCTTGCTTCCAATTCTCCAAAATCAAAAGGCTTAGTAAGATAATCGTTTGCACCTTCATCCAGTCCAAGAATTCTCTCGTCAACTTTCGTTCTTGCCGATAGTATTAAAATCTTTTGATCCGTATCTTTTTTGCGAATTGAGCGCAATACGTTCAACCCATCTATTTTGGGGATATTCAAATCTAAAATTATAATGTCGTACTCATAGATTTCATAATATTCTAAAGCTTCTTCACCATCAAATACCGTATCAACCGCATAGCCTACCTTACGCAGTCCCTTTGCTATGATAGCTGAAAGCATTTCTTCATCTTCAACAAGCAATATTTTCATATAGAACACCTCGTTATTTTAATCATCCTTTTTACACTGTATCAGAAGGAATGTTAGTTTTTCGTTTGTTTTCTTTTAGCCGAGCGTGTGCAGGCTTTCCACATCACTCGGAATTGCCCGCATCTTGCTGAACCGAATATCTCCGTCTCTATGGGTCTTCTTCACATCATTTTGGATTCGGCATTGTCCTCCAAACCTAGGATCACCAAACCCGTCGGACGGATTTCTACCTCTCATATGAATATCAAAGCTGGGCTCTGACTGTTCATCGACAACTATTATTATTTTTGACTTTCCAATCAGCAATTTGCATTAATAATTTCATTTAAAGTAACCTTTTGGTTTCTGAATCTGTCCACGTTTTTTTCTTTTTAGGTGAATTGCTTAT